>NZ_JBFEFG010000269.1 GCF_040718835.1 Bremerella sp. JC817
TCGCTGTTGCGTGCCGTGGCCGGGGCGTACCTCTTCATGCCGCCAGCTCGCCCAGTTCTCCGGCAGCACGGCGGATCGCATCGTTGTCGTGCACGAAGCGGCCCGACGCCTTGCGCTTGGCAAGCGAGAGGCACGCTCTAGCCACAGTCGCGGCGGGGATCGACCTCGCCTTGGCGGCTCCGCCTTGCAGGAACAGGTCCACGACTGGACTGGCCAGCCGGCCGAGGCCTTCCAGCACACGCAGGTCGTTATCCCGCTTCCCGCGCAGCAGGCCCGGCCGCAGGATGTCGAGACGCTTGAACT
>NZ_JBFEFG010000270.1 GCF_040718835.1 Bremerella sp. JC817
GACCGGACCGCCGGATCCGCTGGGATTGTTGCGGGCCCTGCATCGTCGCCTGGGCATCGCACTGGCTCTGGGAATTCTCGCCGCCGCCGTGGTGGGAGCGACCGCCTGGTTTGTGGTGCCCCGTTCGAAGTACACGGCCGAGGCCTTGCTCCATGTGCGGGCGATGCCCTACCGAATCCTCTTCCAGACGGTCGAGACCACGGATCTGGGGCGTGACGAATATGCCCGGTATCAGAAAACCCAGATCGCCAAGCTCAAGAGCCGCGTTGTCATCAATGCGGTCCTGCAGCAGCCTGGCATCGC
>NZ_JBFEFG010000271.1 GCF_040718835.1 Bremerella sp. JC817
CACCGCGGTGGCGACATCGCCGAAGATGAAATGGCTGTCCCGGTCGCGCCAGTTGAGATGGCCGCTGGTGATTTCAGGGCTGACCACGAGAACGCTCTTCGCATTGCCTGCGCGGATGTAGTCGGCCGCTGTCTGGATGCCGAACGTGGCCGAGGAACAGGCGACGTTGAGGTCGAAACCGAAGCCCTCGATGCCCAGCTCCTGCTGGATTTCCACCGCCATCGCCGGATAGGGTCGCTGCATGTTGGATGCCGCGCACAGAACCGCGTCGACATCCTTCGCCTCGCGCCCTGCTCTTTCGAGCGCATCGCGAC
>NZ_JBFEFG010000272.1 GCF_040718835.1 Bremerella sp. JC817
CCCGTTCGGCGGGGCGAGCGACGGATCGGTTTCCCAGTTCGCGAATGGCGACAGCAGCGCACTGGTGAGCGGAACCATTTTCGGCAATTTCACCGGCGATGCGACCGGCTCCGAGTTCTCTTCCACGTTCGCCGATACGCAGGTGTCGACCTTCGATGCGGACGGCGACCAGCGCAGCTTCGATCGCGAATATGCGTACGCGGAATCTAACGACCAGGCGGCGAGCGACAGTCTGCTTGCCGTGGATGGCGGACGGATCGAGGGTCCGGATGAGCACGGACCAGCAGCAGGATAGCCCTGCTCGCCAGCGA
>NZ_JBFEFG010000273.1 GCF_040718835.1 Bremerella sp. JC817
GGCCGAGGTCGTCGTTCAGGGCAAGAAGCCGACCGCCTCGATTTCCGCGACCACCCGGCGAGCCGTGGCTTCGTCCAGGGACGCGAGCGGCGCCGGGAGCATGCGGTCCAGGAACCCGCGATGTCGGCAGGCCACCTCCAGGCAGGCGTGCATCGAGCCGAACTCCATGGTCCGGGCAAGCCGGGTGAGCTGGTTCTGGAGGCGGAAGGCGCGGGCCTCGTCGTTGGCCCTCGCCGCGTCCCAGACCGCCACGCAAAGCTCGGGGAAGGCGTTGCCGAGCGCCGGGACGAAGCCGTCGGCCCCGAGCGCGGTCGAGGTGCCGATGAGGTCGGAGCCATGC
>NZ_JBFEFG010000275.1 GCF_040718835.1 Bremerella sp. JC817
TCCTGGATCTGCTGCGTTCTGCTCACGTGGACGCAGGAGCGATCGACACCGAGTTGTGGTGTGTCGATGGAACGACCGTTCGAGCGGCCAGATGTGCTGCCGGAGCCGTGAAAGGGGGCGGATGAAGAGGCTAGCTGTGAAGCCTTAGGCCGCAGTCGAGGGGGATTTAGCACGAAGATCCACCTGCTGTGTGACTCGCATGGCCATCCTCTACACGCCGTTCTTTCGCCCGGCCAAGCCCACGAGTCCACGTGCTTGCACGAGCTTCTGGGGACGTGCGAAGTGCGAGGCGAGGACTCGGACGAGATCATCATGCCCATCTTTCTCGCTGGCGACAAAGGATACCGGGCCGAATGGATCGACGAGTACCTGGTCGTGACCGGCATCCTGCCCATCATCCCCAGCAAATCGAACGAAGACCGAGATGCTCGCTTCGTTAAGTTCGACCGGCAAACATACCGGCGACGCAACATCATCGAACGCTTGATCGGCTGGCTGAAAGAATGCCGCCGCATCCTAACCCGCTTCGAGAAGCGAGCGAGAAACTTCCTCGGTATGCTCAAATGGGCATTCATTCAGCGGTACTTGAAAACCATGTGTTGATAGGGTTTTCTGACAGAGCCTAATGTCTACATTTCCTGGATCCGACGATGTAGTACACGGATTCTTGAACTTTTCAACGGCTGGGTAGCACTGGCACGACCAGTTCCAGGTTCCGAATCCCAGGTGTGCCACTGGCCTCTGGCCAGTGCGAAGTGCGTGTCAGGCCACCAGGTCATTTTCGCTTCGACCAGGATCGATCGTTTCGTGATGGAAAGCATGGCCACGCAGGGGCGTGATTAGAGGATCTTAGCTTGTTTGGGTGAAAGCGTTGGCTCGTTTCTAACTGCCATGATCTCATCACATCGAGTACCGACTCTTCCGCCCCTGCAAGCTTTCTTTCAACTGATTGATTTCGAGTTGAACTTGATCGTACCGTTCGGTTTGTCCGAGAGTTTTCAGGATCGGCAGGTAGTCTTCGCGATACTGTAGCCTTCTTTCGAGTGGAAAGCCGGGAAGTTGGCCAGAAACGGATAGCAGTTCCTCGTAGGCCTCGGGGACTTTATCGTAGTCATTCCCTGCGACTTTTGCTTGGGCATACTCTTGCAAGAGGCGCAGGTAGAAAGGGGCTTCTGGGCCAGCTTTGGGTGGCTGCTTGTTGAGCCCTGCTCGAGCATATTGAAGCGCCTTCACATGCTGCTTCTCTTGATTCAACGCTTCTGCAAGTAGTCCGGTGACGAGGGCAAATCGCGAGTAAATGTGCTCGTTCCCATCTTTCTGAAATGAAGCGACAGCCTGTTCGCCTGTTTGTATCAGCGACTTGCGATCCTTCTTCTCGTAATAAAGTCCCGTCAAGGTAACCAGGAGTTCGCGGTACAAATAGCTCTCGGTCAAGTTCAAGGTTTCAAGCACCTTCTTGGCGTCGAGGGCTGTAGAAATCGCTTCGTCTAAGTTCTCTTGGCAATACAACAGAGTGCCGGCGAACTTGCTTTTTAAATTGACCACGATGTAGGACGAGTGGCCGTAAAGTGGTTCTGCAAGATCGAGCGAGTGCCTGAAGTGTCGAGCCGCTTCAAGATGTTTACCGGCTTGGGAGCTGAAGTGAGCCTTGGCTTGTTCCGCGAGTTGTTGCTCGGCAATTTTGCGGCGGGCTGGGTCAAGCTTGGCCACTTTCTGCAGGTCATTCATGATGAACTCGATCTCGGGCAATTTAAGAATAAGCGGCTCATTCTTACTCCCCTGAGTACGATCGTGCAGTTCTTTGACCGCTTTAAGTTGACCTTCAAAGTCTAACAGTAAAATACCTTGCTCGTATTGCTGAATAAGAGCCGCCTGGATGTCCATCATGCTCAATTGCGAGTCAGGCTGTTCCGCCGTAACTGTGCCGGTGGCTATGGAAATCAGCAGCATCGTCACCAATGCTATTGGCTGTCGAATATGGCGATCTATTCCCATGAGAATCGGCCCCTATCCGTAACCGTTCGTGTCGTTCATAGGACGCGTCTCGACGCACCCAACGTGGTCGATCGGCCGAGTGGCACTAGCAACGACATTTCCAGCTCCCGCATCTTAGGTGTGCCACGGGCCTCTGGCCAGTATCTCGATGACTGAAACAGGTGGCAACCTGGTCCCTGCTTCGCACTGGCGCCTCCAATTTGAGCACCACCTCAGCGAACCAACACCGCCTCATCAAGTCTGCGGTGAATATACGAAAGCATGGTGAGGGCATACATTGCGTCGGTCCGATTCACGGCCCAGTGAATCTTAGGTGAATGTGCTGTCACGTTGCGAAACGTCCCAAAGACTCCCTTAAGGAGATTAGCAAAACCCTTCTGTTCAGACTGTTCCGATTCCGTCTGAAGGGTGTTGAGGGCAAGCCGTGGAGAATTAATTGAAAACACTTGGTCCACCAAACCACTTCCGTCAGCTTCAATGCCTGTACGATCTCGAATCTTTTGAGCGGCACTTTTGGTGGCTTCGAGAACGCAGTGAAAATAATTGTCTTGCAATAATTCAGCACTACAGAATGCTAGGATATCGGGATGAACCGCACGATGTTGTAGCTCAGATCGAAGCTCGTTAGCCCTTTCGTGAGCTTCGGAGATTGTAGAAGCGGCTGAAATTGGGACTGCCTCAGCCTTTTCGTTAATTGAAATCCCAATGAATGCAAGTTGATAATTTATTGACGCTCGGAACGCTTCAAACTCTGGAATACGGCCAGCAAAACGTGATGGATGTATCAATGCACAGAGAAATGCGATGACGTTGTTGCCGCAGGAATCACGTTTCTGCCTAGTGGAAAGTGCAAACAGCATCCGTTCCCACTTTGGCGTACCGCCGCATTCCTCTATATCACACTGAGAAAACAGTCGGTCTAGCTCCCTATGCGTAGCTGCATCTGCAACGTCTCGACAAGTCGTTTCAAGGGAACTTTCTGGGAGTTGTGGTAGTGCTGCCATCTCAAGTTACTGCGATCTGCCTATCAAGCTACTTGGTGATTGTGGTGGGAGTAAAATGAACAAGGGATACTTAATGATCTTTAGGTACTGTCCTTCAAGTGATAGTGTCTTAACTGGGCACATCTGGCAACCTTCCCTAGTTACCGACCAAAGTGATTCAAGGAAGGAAGCCGAATGTCGGATCATGATCTAACGGAGTACCAGTGGAATGCAATCCGGGATTGTTTTCCGGATCGGCAAGGTTGCACTGCCAACCACCATTTCCAGCTCCCGCATCTTAGGTGTGCCACTGGCCTCTGGCCAGTGTCTTAGTGGCTGAAACCGGTCGTCAACCTGGTCCCTGCTTCGCACTGGCTAGAAGCCAGTGGCACATGAGAAACGGTATGGCCAGCCGCCCCACCCTGCCGAACGTGCCGACGTGCTAGTTCGCAATGCTGCGCGAACCAGGAGCATTCCTCGGAATGCTTGGCAAATGGCTGAGATTGCCAGTGCCTCCTGGTAAGAGGCTTAAGCTCAGTTTTAGACTAGCGAACATGCAGTGTCGTCGTCACTCCAATCCAGTTCTCGATTGCTACTCGCGAAAGGTATTGTTGCAACAGCTGTGAGGCTGACCAAGATGCGTGTCCCTGCCAAGTCAGTGCAGCAAAAGACACAAGGAGTGTCAATTGGATAATGGTGTTGGCCAATGATGTGAACGCTTGTGTTTGTGATAACCATTACAGCGGGCTGTGAAGCCTCCGGAACTCCGAACTCTCCAATGATTGGGACATCACAAGGGAGGCGTCCCGATTTCCTTTCAATCTTACAGACTAGATGTGACCAAGGGTTCTTCAATTCAGATTCTTCAACGAGTACTCGACCAAGTGCTTCGTCACACTTCCCTGCGATGCTAAACGAAGCCTCACGCGACCAGTGTAAGCGATCGGCAGTTGCTTGACTTCGCCTGGGCCTGAAGCCTCTTTCACTGATCTCGTATCTACGGTGAGAAACGATATCAAATAGGATATCGCCCTTCTCCAATGGCTCATCAAATTCCGCACATATCGTTGCTGACAAGTTTAGTTTCCGGAAATACTCCCGATTCATTAACAAAATAGCCTTCATTTAGCACCGTCATTTGCCATAAGTTCCAGCCCGAACGCGAGCAAGGTCATCGAGCTATTCCATTCGGCCAGTCGTCGCCAACACGTGCTCGGCGACAGATACCAGTCTGGCAGATCCTTCCAGCGAGCCCCGGCCGGGTGGCACTGCCAACCACCATTTCCAGCTTCCGCATCCCAGGTGTGTCACTGGCCCTCAGCCAGTGCGAAGTGCGTGTCCGGCCACCAGGACAATTTCGCTTCGACCGGATTGATCGTTTTGCGATGGAAAGCATGGCCACTGAGGGCTACGGCCATGGCACCCGGGCATTGTGTTGTTCATCTTTACGGATTTACATTCTCGACGGGATGAGGAATTGACTCTTCGAGTTTTCCTCTGAGTGCCTTCGCGTCGGCCTTCTTTCGCTCGATTGCTTGGTAATGCCCTGACTTCTTGTAACGCTCCAGGAATTGTTCATGCTTCCGCATTCGCCGTTGGGCATCTGCGATCAAATCGGGCTGCTCGCGCATCTCGTCCAGCAGTTCTCGATATTCTTTATATCCTTCAGGGTCTTCCTTTATTCGATCATCCAAAAATCGATCGGTCTCAAGTGCCTCGTACATAGATGGCTCTCCCACGTGCGGATTTGAGCCTCGCTTGAGGAATTCGACGGCAGCCGTAAAACCGCTTCCGACCAAGGCCTCTCCTACTGGTGTCAGTCCATTTGACTCTACCTCGTTGATATCCCCTCCGTGTTCGAGATACCACCAATAATGGTCTGCCTGATCCAAGTGGAACTCAAAGTTGGAATACGCATGGTGTAGGATTCGACTACCGACAGAATAACCTCGATCGAGCTTACTTTCGTCATTCGCGAAAGAAAGATCGGCACCCTTTTCGACGAGCAATTGAAACGTCGCAAAATTACTCTTGTCTCTTGCGGCAAGAGCCAAGGGAGTTAAGTGAGTATCCGAGCTTACATTGATTTTCGCGCCGAATTCGATCGCGAGTCGAGTTCCTTCCTCGCTCCCAAAAACGGCAAGAACATGCAATATGCTCAAATTCTTGTTTCCCTTCGCGTTGATTTGCGCGCCTTCTGTGATTAGTTGCTGTGCCGTCTGCTTTTGTCCCAGCAAAAGGGCCTCGACTAGCTGCGAGTCAATCTCTCTCGAAAAAACTTCCCGTATCGGCTTGGTACCGTGAGGCGGCGTAATGGTTTGAAGGTTCGGGCGTAAAAAATAGGGAATCCGAGCATCGAACGAATCGTCCGGCTTTTCTTGAGCAAGTGCCATTTGAGAACACAATATCAGAAAGAGCAAAGCGCGCAGGTGCTGAACAAACATGGCATCACTCCTACTTATCCGGAACTGAGACGAGGCTTAACGATTTCTGCCAAATGGGTGTGCCGGGCATGGCCCTGTTGCTTGTTTAAGGTATGCAGTCTTATGCATTGCAATACGTTCCATCAAACTCGGCCCCTAGAATCCACTGTTGTCATCGAACAGGGGCATTTCCCACTCATCGCCCAATAGGTGAGGCGGCAGCCCGGCAAGGTAGCACTGCCAACCACCAATCCCAGCTCCCGCATCTTAGGTGCATCACGGGCCTCTGGCCAGTGTCTTAGTGGCTGAAACAGGTTGCAACCTGGTCCCTGCTTCGCACTGGCTAGAAGCCAGTGGCACACGTTGGCTGTTGATTGGCTGTTGCCCGCTTCCAGGTTGCCACTCGTCCGGCGCTGCCTGGTGCGTCGAGACGCACCCTACGGGATTGATGTTGGGTTGCTCGTTCGATCAGCGTCGCTCGCTCCCCTTCCCCGTCCTTTAGCATCCCGGCCAGATTGCACTGCCAACCACCATTTCCAACTCCCGCATCTTAGGTGTGCCACTGGCCCGACCACCGCCAGGCCAACATACCTTAGCCACCGATCGCGACCTGGCCGAGTCGATGCCTGGCTGCTGTTCATGGAAAGCTCGCACATAAAAGGTGCCTGCCCAACACCGGCCGAAACAGATGTGCCAATGGCCAATGTCTTTGTAATTGAAACAGGTTGTCGACCTTGAGCAACTTTCAAATGGCGAGTACCCAGTGGTAGAAGAAGCTAGAATATGTCGTTGCAAGCAACATTCATCCGAGGAACGCTCCGCATATGAAAGTTGTCGTCATCTTGATGAAGTATTAGGGAACTCCCTAGAATAGGCGAGCTCTTAAAAAACGGAACGCCCCCTAACTCACCCGAAGAGTGGATGAGGGCAATTAGGTACGCATGTCTCGAGCGAACGTTGAGACTCATAGAGCGTCCATATGTTGCGTAAGGTGTAAAAGGAAAACGCTGAAATGAACGAGTCATTGCCGTCTTCTGCAACATTGACAAGCATTGCGATGCTAAAGCTAAATAATGATAGAGGCGCAGACTACCTGGACTACCTGAGGCCGTTTGTTCAGCAAGTTCTTGTTGACCATCGACCTGATCCTGTCACGGATCACATAGTGCGCGACCACGTTCTCGCTGATTTTGGGCTCGAGATTCCGTCACAAACAATTCAGATCGTTCTAAAACGACTTAGTCGAGACATCGCTCTGGAAAAGGATCACGGAAAATATCAAATTACGGGCGAGATTGAAGATACATGTATCACGGCGTCAAAGGTGAATGCCGAAAGGCATATAAATGCCATAATTGATGGACTCGTCGAGTTTTCGCGAACAACTATTCGCCCAATTGAATCACGTGCAAGTGCTATCGCGATTCTTGAATCATTTCTGGCGCGGTTCGGCGTCGATTGCCTTAAAGCATATTTGCGTGGGTCTTCAATTCCGAATACGAGCGAGTCACAGGACAATGAGATTGCAGTTGTTAGCAATTTCCTTATGTCATTGCAGTCATCTCAACCAGAAAGATTCGAAAGCTTTATTGTCCTTGTCCAGGGGCATATGTATGCCAATGCACTCATGTGCCCAGACCTGATCAACGCTCCCAAGAGCTATCGTGCGTGACCTTTTTCCTCGATACTCCATTGGTTGTTCAATTACTTGGTTTGGAGGGGGCGGCAAAAGAATCCGCGACATCTACATTAGTCAATCTACTCAAGCAACTCGCTGCTAAAGTCGCGGTATTCCAGCACACTGTAATCGAGATTAATCGCACAATTTGTGGCGCCGCATTGTACCTCGATCGTCCTGATGGAGTCGGGGGTATCGTGACGGAGGCCAGACGGACAGGCAAGACGCCGTCCGACTTGCGTTTGATTGCTGCAAATCTTGAGAATGGCCTGAAGGACGCAGGAGTCGAGGTGATAAAGACACCACGACACCAAAAGGAAAGTGAGATATCAGTTGAAGCATTTGAAAATGTAATGGGTGATAGCTTTACCCACCGAAATCCAAAGGCAAAGGAGCATGATGTGGAATGTGTAAGGGCAATTTACACACTCAGGGCTGGGACAGCTCCTGGAATGCTTGAAAGGTCGATTGCGGCATTTGTCACGAGTAATGGTGCGTTTGCGAAGGCAGCCTACGAATATGGGCAGCGTTTTGAAGAAAGTCAGGAGGTGTCAAGCGTTATCACGGATTTTAGCTTGGCGAATATGGCTTGGCTGAAAAACCCTATGGGCGCGATCTCGTTGCCGATAATGGAGGTGATGTCATACGCCTATGCCGCTTTACAGCCAACGCAACCTCTTATGGAGAAGTTTCTTAAGGAAATTGAAAAGCTTGAAGAGAGTGGGCTGGTTACTGCTTCGCAGCATCAGCTTTTTAGGAGCAGCCAGTTCGCTCAAGACGAGTTGGTTCGGCTCACGTTAGGTAATGACGAGGCGATTACGCCGGAATTGGTTTCAGAATCTCTTAAGAGGGTTGTTGATGAAATCCTGGGTGAGGAAGCCAAGAAGTTTCAAGATGAGGAGAAAGCGCATCTAGCTACGCAAGAGATGCTTGCCAAAGAGCTATATGAAAAATCTAAGGTCCAAAGCGCATTGTACTGGAAGAACCACGGGTTAGCGGTGCTAATTGCAGATGTAGTGGCGTGGGTAATAACAATAGTGTTGATCGTGGCGTTCATTGGAAGTTATTTTGTCGTGAACACGAGCTACTCATGGTTAGGGTATGTATTGGCGCTAGAAGCTGTTTCAAAACCCTGACGTTATAAGCTTGCGCCAGGCAACGATTTGCGTTACACCTACCATCGAAAGGAGTCCTTCGATGGCTGGAAAGCGTGAGGTTCTGCTCACCGACGAGCAGTGGAAAATGGTGAAGCC
>NZ_JBFEFG010000276.1 GCF_040718835.1 Bremerella sp. JC817
GACTCCCGGTCGTGTCGAGGGTCGCGTCAACCGGCCTGCTCGACACGCTCGTCCTGGCCGCTCGGCGCCCGCAAGGGCCGGTGGGGGCCGCGAGGGCCCGGGCGATCGGCGGTCGTCAGCAGGGCGGCGATCCGATCGGCCGCCCGCTCGGTCGCCCCCGGAACGACGACCCGATCACGCAGGGCCGCCAGCGATTCCGAGACGCGGAGCCGCTCGGCCTCGTTGTTGAGCCACGTGAGGGCGTGGTCGGCCATCTCGTGAGAGACGTCGCCCGAGGTGGGATACTCGGGCATCAGCTCGGCATCGGCCAGCAGGT
>NZ_JBFEFG010000277.1 GCF_040718835.1 Bremerella sp. JC817
TTGTCGCCAGCCTTGGCACCGGCCATTTCCTTGCCGAAGTCTTCCCACTTACGGACTCGATCGTTTCCAATAGGTATACAAACTCCTTCGATAGAGCCGCTCGCCATGTTCCTGATCGTAGGACTGGGCCACCTTACGATCGGCGATCTGGGCATACTTACGATGCCGCGACAAGGCTTCCATCACAGCGGAACAGGCCATCTCTTCGCCAGACTGATCGATCTGCTGCTGGCTGGCGTACGCCGTCCCGACGGCCGAGTGCCACTCGGCATCGGCCGGGTTCTGGCTGAGCTTATCCAGCAGCTTCTTCGGAATACAAGCGCCGCACAAACTGGCGATCATAGAGATCTGAGCGAGGCTGTTGATCGCCAGGTAAGAGGCCGCGATCCAGAAGCCGCCAACCGCCAGAGCTCAGCTCCTCCGACTCGGAGGACCACACAATGACCAAAAGCTCTGTACCTTCGATAACACCGCGACCAGCATCTTCTTTTTCAAACCGACTTGCCGGCGACCTCCACCGTTCCGCCAACGGGCGGGTGTGCAACAAATGACACGAGTTTTGGCGAGGAGGAGAGGTGATTAAGACGCGATTAGCGTCCCTTGGTTCCAACCCTGGCTACGTCGATCTCAAGCATACCTTCACGGGATTGAAGGAATCGGATTGGATTGCCCTAGACGAGGGAAGCTGGTTCTACATGCCAACGCTTTACCCGGCCGCTAGTTTCTCGCAGGC
>NZ_JBFEFG010000278.1 GCF_040718835.1 Bremerella sp. JC817
AAGCCAGGCGAAGTTTTCGAGAGGACTTCTTCCAACAGTTTGGTGCTGTGAAGATGTTCGAGAATCGAGTTCATTTCGGTGTCGCGGGTCGCGGTGATGGCCACGGTGCCGCCGGTGGTGGCCGTAGGGTCACCGCCACCGGAAACGAAACCAGTGTCGTGACCCAGCCGAAACTCCAATAGAACACGCCATGCGCGTCAGCCGAGTTTAAGAAGTGATCGTCACCTGTACAGCCTGTTGGTTGCGATCCTGGGTTCGATGGTCGTGTTGGCGATCTACCGCGTATTGATCGGCGGCAAGGCAGAATAACCCACCCGATCCCGACCCTGAAGGTCGGCTCGCTCGGCACGCACAATGCGCTCGGCCTGGCCAAGGCCAAGGACGCCCGCTTCCTGCTGGCGAGCACCTCGGAGGTCTACGGCGACCCCGAGGTCCACCCGCAGCGGGAGGATTACTGGGGCCACGTGAACCCGATCGGCCCCCGGGGCTGCTACGACGAGGCCAAGCGGTTCGCCGAG
>NZ_JBFEFG010000279.1 GCF_040718835.1 Bremerella sp. JC817
GTCGAATCGCGACGAATGTCGGTAGGCCGAGGAGGTGAGGATGCGGCGGTGCAGGTGCTTGAGGCTCCAGCCGTGATCGATCAGGTCGCTCGCGAGCCAGTCGAGCACGTCGGGATGCGAGGGGGTGCCCCCGTTGAACCCGAAATCGCTCGGGGTCGCGACCAACCCGATGCCGAAATACGATTGCCAGACGCGGTTGACGATCACCCGAGCAAACAGGGGGTTCTCCGGGTGGCTGATCCATTGGGCCAGGCGGCTCCTGCGTTCGGAATCGGGAGCCTCGGGATCGAGCCCGAACGCCCCCGGGATCGCGACGATCGCCGAGAGGCCGCCGGGGGCGACGACCCCGGCCGGGTTCGCGGGATCGCCCCGGATCAGGAGATGAGAGGC
>NZ_JBFEFG010000280.1:900000-1167913 GCF_040718835.1 Bremerella sp. JC817
CGTGAAGGACTCTTTGTATGTCACGGCGGTCGATCTGAAAGGTCAGGTCGTCTGGCAGAAAGAAGCCGGCCCCTTTCGCAGTCAGCATGGCTACGGCAGTTCGCCGATTGTCTACGGATCGCTCGTGATTGTGCTCGGCGACTCGGACGGACCAGGCTTTTTGGCGGCGCTGCGACGGGATACGGGGGACATTGTCTGGCGAGTTTCGAGAGCCAACGAACCAAGCTACGGAACGCCAATTCTCGCGGAAATCGCGGGAAAACCGCAGATTATTGTCGGCGGAACCGGGACCACCAGCAGCTACGATCCTGAAACAGGCGAGCTCATTTGGTCGACGCGCGGAACCGCTCGGACGACGGCCAACACTCCGGCGGTTGCAGGCGACCTGGTGATTTCGACCGGAGGCTATCCGCAAAACGGTTCCCAGGCGATTCAAGGGGATGGCGAAGGAGACGTCACCGATAGCCACATCCAATGGGAGGCTCGCGAACGGATCTATGTCCCTTCGCCGGTAGTGTATGACGGGAAGCTGTATGCGATCAACGACGATGGGATCGGGATTTGTTACGACCTGGCGACCGGCGAGCGTCTCGCGCGGAAGCGAATCGGAGGCAATTTCAGCGCCTCGCTGACGATCTATGGTGATCAGATGTTGGTCCCTGACGAATCAGGTGTCATGCATGTGTTCCATGCCGACCCGGAATTCACGGAAATTGCGCAGTTTCGGCTTGAGGGGACTGGTTTCGCGAGTCCCGTTTTCTCGGATGGTCGGCTGTTTTGGCGGACTTCTACCCATCTTTATTGCCTAGTGCCTCCCTTGCCGGGAGCTTGATTTATAGGGTTGATGGTGTCCAGGCGAGGTGTTTGCGGCTGCTAGCCTGCAGGCATGACTTAGTTTTTGCCTGATTTGCTTGATGACTCGTGACATCGAAGCGGTCTAAGTCCTTATTGGGTAATCCTTTAGTCCTGGAATGGACGATCGGGCAAAAACGGCTTTGACGGCTATAATTCTTTTGACACGCCTAAGGGCCGCCGTTATATTGACCGATTAATGGGGTAGACCCCTTCGAGCCCAAAGAAGGTTGATTTACCTGCCCCTACCTGCCTGTATTTGCCTGCCTTTTGAAGATTGCCCAGTTTGAGGGCGATCGTTGTTGTTCCTAGTTCGCGTCAACATCCCTTGCGCTTCCCATAACCCGGGGGTCGGACGCGGATCCTTCCATTTTCCTCGATTTCGTTGAAACTTTCCCACGAATCGAGTCATTCCCAATAAGCCAAACACACCCAAAACAATCTGTTGGAGATGGACGTTATGAAGTGCAAGGGGAACCCGCTGAGTCGACGCAATTTCCTGACCGTTGGCGCCGCTGCCGGTTTGGGACTGAGCATGTCCGACATGTTCCGTCTTCAAGAAGCCCAGGCCGAGATCAAGAACTACGACTTCATCGAAGCCAAAGCCAAGAGCGTCATTCACATCTACCTGCCTGGTGGTGCGGCTCAGCAAGAGCTGTGGGATCCGAAGCCTTACTCGCCCATCGAATACCGCGGCGAGATGAAGACGGTCAAAACCAACACCGGCGAATACTTCAGCGAAGCTTTGCCGAAGACCGCTCAGATCGCGGACAAGCTTTGCATCATCCGCTCGATGAGCCATGGTGAAGCGGCCCACGAACGTGGCACGCACAACATGTTCACCGGCTATCGTCCAAGCCCAGCGCTAAAGTTCCCAAGCTTCGGCGCCGTGGTCAGCCACGAATATGGTCCTCGCAAGAACCTGCCTCCTTACGTTTGCATCCCGAACGTTCCGAACGAATACGCCGGTACCGGTTACCTGAGCTCGTCGTTCGCTCCGTTCTCGCTCGGTTCGGATCCTGCCAGCGGTGGCTTCAAGGTTCGTGACTTGAGCCTGCCAGGTGGTGTCGACGAATCGCGTTTCTACCGTCGTCGTTCCGCTCTGGAAGCGGTGAACTCGTACTTCGCTCAGAAGAACGAATCGGACTCGGTAGCCGCCATGGATACCTTCTACGAACGAGCTTACAACCTAATCTCGTCGCCAGATGCTCGCGAAGCATTCAACATCGAAGCCGAAGACGCCAAGGTCCGCGACGAATATGGTCGTAACCAGGCTGGTCAGCGCATGCTGATGGCTCGTCGTCTGGTTCAGTCAGGCGTCCGCATGGTTACGCTGACCTATGGTGGCTGGGACATGCATGCCCGTATCACCGACAGCATCAAGCGTCAGGTTCCTGACTTCGATCAGGCCTACTCGACGCTGATCCGCGACCTGGAACGCAACGGCCTGTTGGATGAGACGCTCGTCATGGTTTCGTCCGAATTCGGTCGTACGCCAAAGATCAATAAGGACGCCGGTCGCGACCACTGGCCAAAGGTGTTCAGCGTTGCCCTGGCGGGTGGTGGTCTGAAGAAGGGCTACATCCACGGTGCCTCGAACGCGACCTCCAGCGAACCAGAACTCGACCCAGTCGGGCCAGAAGACTTGGCGACCACCATGTACCACCAGTTGGGTATCGTGGCCGACAAAGAACTGATGGCCCCCGGCGATCGTCCGATCGAAATCGTCGACGGCGGTAAGGTCGTCAAAGAACTGCTGGCTTAAGTTGCCTGTTTGCGGTGATGCGAAGACGGAAATCGCTTCGTCTTCGCAGGTCGCCAGTTACAATGAAAACATCGTCGGCCTGAAGTTCATTCAGGCCGATCCCGTCATCCCACCTCCATTCGTGAGCACCCGCCCTGCCAGCGGTTGGCTCCGAATTCCCACCCATTCATTTCGACCCCCTTCCATTGGACGCGGTACCCTCATGAAACGCTTCCAGGCCCTCGGTTTGGCTCTCTTGGTCGTCTCGCTGTTTGCAGCAAAGGTCTCTTTCGGGGCCGACCCTAACCTGCAGCGGTTTGACCCCCCAGGCTTCCAACGCGGAACCGAACTCGAAGTCGTCTTGCGCGGCGATCGCATCGCCGACGCCCAGGACTTGTTGTTCTACGAATCGGGCATCGAGATGAAATCGATGACCGTCGAGAACGACAAGACCGCGAAGGTTACCCTCGCGATCAAGCCGGAGTGCCGCCTCGGCCAGCACGCTTGCCGCCTACGAACCGCTTCCGGTCTCAGCGACGTCTGCTTGTTCTACGTCGGGGCGATGCCTGAGGTGGAAGAGAAAGAACCGAACAACGACTTTAAAGAGCCCCAGGCGGTCGCCATGAACAGCACCGTCAACGGGATCGTCCAGAACGAAGACGTCGACTACTTCGTCGTGGAAGCGAAGAAGGGTGAACGCATCACCGCCGAGCTGACCGGTCTGCGTCTCGGTCGTACGTTTTTCGATCCTTACGTCGCCATCCTTAACGAGCAGCGTTTTGAACTCGCCAAGAGCGACGACGAACCCCTCGTTTACCAAGACTGCATTTGCTCGATGCTCGCACCGGAAGATGGCAAGTACATCATCCAGGTTCGCGAAAGCAGCTACGGCGGCAACGGCAACTGCGCTTATCGCTTAAGCATCGGTAACTTCCCACGTCCGCTCGGTATCTTTCCTACGGGCGGCAAGCCTGGCGAAGAAATCGAAGTGACTTGGCTGGGCGATCCATCCGGAACGCAAACCGCCAAGGTGAAGCTGCCCGAAGAAGAAGGTGAGTTCCTCTATTATCCAGAAGATCAGTACGGCATCGCACCATCGCCGAATCGTTTGCTTGTCTCAAGCTTGCCGACCGCGGTCGAAGCCGAACCCAACAACGAACGCAAAGATGCCACGCCGATGGAAGGCCCTGGCGTTGCCAGTGGTGTGATCGGTGAAAAGGGTGACGAAGACTTCTTCAAGTTCATGGCCAAGAAGGGGCAGGATTACGAGATCCGCGTCTACGCTCGCGAAACCCTTCGCTCGTACTTGGATCCAGTGGTCGACGTCTATCGCATGACCAACGGTCAACGACTGCAAGGCAACGACGACTCGAACGGCAACATCGACAGCTACCTGACTGTGAAGGCTCCGGAAGACGAAGAACTGGTGATCCGCGTTCGCGATCACCTCGGTACCGGCGGTCCTTTGAGCGTCTATCGCATCGAAGTCACCCAGAAGACTCCGAAGCTGACCGTCGAGATTCCAGAAGTTCAGCAGTACGTGGCTCGCACGATCAGCGTTCCTCAAGACAACTACATGGCGATCCTGGTTTCGGCCCGTCGCGAAAACTTCGGTAGCGAACTCGCGTTCAGCTTCGACGACATTCCCGAAGGGGTCGAAGTGATCACCTTCCCAATGGCGGAAAACACCAACGTGTTACCAGTCATGCTGAAGGCCAAGCCCGATGCCAAGTTGGCTGGCAAACTGGTTGATGTCGTCGCTAAGCCAACCAAAGAAGAACTGAAGCTGGAAGGTCACGTCCGGCAGCGAACCATGCTCGTTCGCGGCCAGAATGCCCGGGACATGTGGGGCCACGATGCCCAGCACATGGCAGTCGCCGTCACCGAGAAGGTGCCTTACAAGCTGGAAATCGTCCAGCCAAAAGTACCCGTCGTTCGTGACGGTAGCATGCAGTTGAAAGTGGTCGCCACTCGTGAAGAAGGTTTCGATAGCGAGATCCGTCTGCGACTTCTGAACGACCCACCCGGCATCGGTGCTTCCCGTTCGATCAAGATCGAAAAGGGGCAAACTGAAGCCACGATTCCAGTGACCGCCAATGGTGGTGCGCAGATCGGGACGCACAAGATCTGCGTGCTGGGAAGTGCCCCGCACAAGGCAGGCAACGTCGAAGTGTCGACTCCATTTGCCGACCTGGAAGTTGCCGACCGTGTCGTTGATATGGCTTTCAACAAGGCGGCCTGCGAACAGGGTCAGGAAACCAAGATCATCGTCGGCTTGACCCCGAAGCGTGAGTTCCCTGGCGAGGCGACCGTGCAGCTGTTGGGTCTGCCAGCCGGTGTCACCGCCGAGCCGATTAAGGTCAACAAAGACGCAACCGAAGCGGTCTTCGATGTGAAGGTTGCCAAGGATGCCAAAGACGGAAAGCATGCTTCGATTGTGGCACGCATCACCGTGACCGAAAACGAAGAGCCAATCATTCAGACCAACGGCAACATCGAACTTCGCGTCGACAAGCCGCTGCCACCGAAAGTTGCAACCGCCAAGCCAAAAGATGAAGGCAAGAAGGCTGAGGCTCCCAAGCCGAAACCAGAACGTCCACTGACTCGTTTGGAACAGTTGCGTCTGGCCAAAGAGCAAGGCGAATAGTCGTTTCCCTGCTACCTTCCCCGCCACACTTAGATTTCATCCCCCCTCAGGATACACGGCGAAAGCCGAAGGAGAGCCACCCGTGACACGAAACGGAATCGCTCGTTGGACGATTAGCGGAATGCTGCTTTGCCTCGTGGCATCAACTGCCCAGGCCGAGACCGCAATCCGCAAGATTGATGTCTACCCTTCCTCGATCGAATTGCTCACCACGCGTGATTCGCAGCACTACGTCGTGGTCGCTACCCGCAACGATGACGTGACGCTCGATGTCACCGCCCAGGCCACCGTTGCCTTGGCCGAAGAAGGCAAGGTCAAGCGTGAAGGCAATCTGCTTTTGCCAGTCGCCGACGGCGAAACGATGCTCAAGGTGGAATACGCCGGGCACAAAGTCGAGGTTCCTGTGAAGGTGGAAAAGGCCACCGAAGAACGTCCTGTCAGCTTCCACTTGGATGTCATGTCGGTCTTCATGCGAGCGGGCTGTAATACCGGTAGCTGCCATGGTGCCGCTCGCGGTAAAGATGGCTTCCGCTTGTCGCTGTTCGGTTTCGATCCAGCTGGCGACTACTTCCGCGTGACCCGCGAACAGGCCACTCGCCGCGTGAATCTGGCCGATCCCGAATCGAGCTTGCTGCTCGAAAAGGCAATCGGCAGTGTGCCGCACACCGGTGGCAAATTGTTTGAAAAGGACTCCGATTACTACGCCACGCTGCTGCGTTGGTTGGAAACAGGGGCTCAGCCAGACCAAGGCGAAGTGCCACGTTGTAACAAGATCGAGATCTATCCACCGAAGGCCGTTCTCGAAGGAGAAGGGGCTCAGCAAGCGTTTATCGTCAAAGCGTTCTACGCCGATGGCACGACCCGCGACGTGACCGATCTGGCCGTCTTCCAGTCGAACAACGACAACTCGGCCCCGATCGACCAGAACGGTCTTTGCACCGCCTCGAAGCGTGGCGAAGCATTCGTGATGGCTCGTTTCGACACGCACACAGTCGGTAGCCAAGTAATCGTGCTGCCGAAAGATCTGCAGTACGAAAAGCCGCAAGTCGCCGGTAATTACATCGACGAGCTGGTCGGTGCCAAGCTGCACAAGCTGCGTATCGTGCCAAGTGAATTGTGCACCGACGAAGAGTTCCTGCGTCGCGCGACGGTCGATATCACCGGCCTGCTGCCAACCGAAGAAGAGTACAACACCTTCATGGCCGACACCTCTGGTGACAAGCGAGCCAAGTTGGTCGATCGTCTGCTGGAACGCAAAGAGTTTTCAGAAATCTGGGCGATGCGTTGGGCCGAACTGCTCATGATCAAGAGCACCAACAACGTCAGCGAGAAGTCGGCATTCCTCTACAACAGTTGGTTGACCGATCAGATCTCGAACGACGTTCCGCTCGATCAAATGGTTCGCGAACTGCTGTCCGCTTCCGGCGGTACCTTCAGCAACCCAGCGACCAACTACTATGAAATCGAACGCGATACGCTGAAGACGGCCGAAAATGTGGCCCAGGTCTTCATGGGTCTGCGAACCCAGTGTGCCCAGTGTCATAACCATCCGTTCGATCGCTGGACGATGGACGACTACTACGGCTTCGCTGCCTTCTTCGCTCAGATCGGTCGTAAGAATACGGAGGACTACCGTGAACGAATCGTCTACGATCGCCGCGGAGGCGACGTCCGTCACTTGGTCGACAACCGCGTGATGCCTCCGAAGTTCCTCGGTGGTGTCGAACCGAACCTGGAAAACCGCGATCGTCGTGAAGTGCTGGCCGAGTGGCTGACCGCACCTGAGAACCCATACTTCGCCACGAGTGTTGCCAACCGGGTTTGGGCCAGCTTCTTTGGCGTGGGGATCGTCGATCCTGTCGACGACGTCCGCGTGAGCAATCCTGCCAGCAACCCTGAGCTCTACCAGAAGCTGGGCGACAAGCTGATTGAGTACAACTACGACTTCAAGAAGCTTGTCCGCGACATCTGTGCTTCGCAGGCCTATCAGCGAACCACGGTGCCCAACGACAGCAACAAGACCGATACCAAGAACTTTGCCTACGCTCAGGTTCGTCGCATTTCAGCCGAACAGCTTTTGGATTGCATCAGCCTGGCGACCAATCATGATGAGAAGTTCGGTGGTTTGCCTCTCGGTTCCCGAGCGGTGCAGATTGCCGACGGCAAAACTTCGAGCTACTTCCTGACAACGTTCGGCCGTAGCCAGCGTGAAACGGTTTGCAGCTGTGAAGCTTCGACTTCGCCTACCTTGTCCCAGGCCCTGCACATGCTTAATGGCTCGGCCACGCAAGACAAGATCGCCCGCGGCAAGCTGGTCGAAGGCTGGGTGAAGGAAGGTTTGACCGAAGATCAGATCATCGACAAGATCTTCGTCCGCTGCCTGAGCCGTAAGCCAACCAGTGAAGAAAAGGAAAAGCTGGTTGCGGTGATGAAGGAAGAAGAGAACAAGCAGCGAGGATTCGAGGACGTCTTCTGGGCGGTCTTGAACTCGCGTGAGTTCATGTTTAACCACTAACCAGGCCCGCTAATTTCGGCCTGATCGGCAGAAGTGGCCTAGGATTGATTAACGCCCGAGCGTGTGTCCAACGACGCATCCTTCGGGCAGACATCCCAGGCCTGCGGCGGTTTCCGCCACGCTGCCTTGCGACCCACCTTTGTTTGCCTGCCTTTTTTCGCACAGAGATTGAGCGATGCGCTATACCCTCTCATTTCTGGTTCTGTTCGGTTTGACTACGGTCGCCGTCGCTGACGACGCCAAACCGGCCGGCGATGTCGAGAAGATCACCTACGACGATCACGTCCGGGCCATCTTCCGCGAGCACTGCTTCACCTGTCACAACCAGAACGACGCCAAAGGTGGTTTGAACCTCGAGAACTTCGGTGCGACCTTGGAAGGTGGTGCCGGTGGTGAAGTGGTCATCGCCCAGGATGTCGAGAGCTCGCGGTTGTTCGCGCTGATCAGTGGTGCTGAAACGCCGAAGATGCCCCCGGGCCAGGATCTGATCGCCCAGGAAAAGCAAGACATCATCAAGAAGTGGATCGAGCTAGGAGCCCTGGAAAACAGTGGCTCGAAAGTAAAAGCCAAGAAGAAGAGCGGCCTGGCGATGAGCGGACCGGTGACCACCGGCAAGCCAGAAGGCCCTGCGGCAATGCCGGAAGGTCTGTGGAAAGCTCCGGTCATGGAACTGCAAAGCACCGGTGCGATCACCGCGATGGCGCACAGCCCATGGGCTCCGCTGGTGGCCATTGCCGGTCAAAAGCAAATCGCTCTCTACAACACCGACACGTTGAAGTTGCTCGGCGTGATTCCTTATCCACAAGGGGTCCCTTACATCCTCCGCTTTAGCCGCAACGGCGAAGTGCTGATGGCTGGTGGTGGCCGAGGTGGTTACTCGGGTAGCGTGACGTTGTTCAACGTCCGCACCGGCAAGCCGCTGGTGACGGTGGGTGACGAATACGATGTCGTGCTGGCGGCTGATGTCAGCCCTGATCTTTCGCGCGTGGCCCTTGGTGGGCCGCAACGTTTGCTCCGGATTTACTCGACCGACGACGGTTCGCTGCTGCACGAAGTCAAAAAGCATACCGACTGGGTGACCACCATCGCTTACAGTCCAGATGGCGTGCTGCTCGCCTCGGGCGACCGCTCGAATGGCTTGTTCGTCTGGGAAGCCGATACGGCACGCGAGTACCTCAACCTGCAGGGCCACAAAGAAGCGATCAACTCGGTGAGCTGGCAGCCTGACTCGAACGTCTTGGCCTCGGCCAGCACCGACGGGACCGTCAAGTTGTGGGAAATGGTCGAAGGGAAGAACATCAAGTCGTTCAACGCCCATGGTGGCGGTGCCGAGTGGGTCAGTTACACGCACGACGGCCGCATGGTCACGGCAGGTCGCGATAAGGTGGCCAAGGTCTGGGCTGGCGACGGCAAAGAACTCGCCAAGACCGCTGGCTTCGGCGACTTGACCCTGCGTGCTTGTTTCAATTACGACAGCACCAAGATTGTGGTCGGCGACTGGACCGGAGAGATCCGCGTCTATCAGGTTGAAGGCATGCAAGAGCTGGGCAAGCTGAAAGCCGTCACGCCAACCTACGACCAGATGATCGCCAGTCTCCAGTCCGAAATTGGCACGCTGGATAAAGCGGCTGCCGATCAGGGTGGTGCCGCGGCTGCAGCCAAGCAGGCCTGGGACAATCATCTGGCCGCGATCGAGAACACCAAGAAGGCCAGCGCCGACGCGAAGACCGCCATGGATGCCGCTAACGCCAAAGTGGAAGAACTGAAGAAGGCGATTGCTCAATCGGAAGCAACCCAAAAGCAAAAAGAACAAGAAGCCGCAGCGAAAGATGCCGACGCCAAGAACTGGGCCGGTGAAATCGCCAAGGCAGAACAGTCCTTGAACCAGATCAACGCCAAGCTTGCCGACTACGGCAAGAAGGTTCAGGACAAGACGAACGCACTCAACAGCGCGAAGGGTGCTCAGGCCGAGCATCAGAAGCAGTTGGAAGATCTGAAGAAGCAGCTTGCCGCTCAACAGCAAGCTCACGAAGCAGCCCAGAAGAAAGTGGCTGACCTCGACGCCAAGATCGCCGAAGCCGTTAAACAAAAGGAAACGACTCCCGACGATCAGAAAGAATCGAAGCAGAAGGAAATCGATTCGCTGACGCAGGAAAAGATGGCCGCTCAGGGTGAAGTCGACAAGCTGGCCGCCGAAGTGAAGAAGTCGACCGATGCGGTTGGTGGTAAAGACGCCGAGTTGAAGAAAGATGCCGAAGCGATCGCTGCTGCCGACGCCGAGGTCAAGAAGCTGCAAGCCGAAGCAGGCAAGGCCAACGAAGAGAAGGCTGCTGCTGAAAAGAGCATCGCTTCCGCGAAGCAGAACAAGCAAACCGCCGACACCCAGCTTGCTTCGGCGAAGGGTGAAATCGAAGCGGCCAAGAAAGCGAAGGATGACGCATCCAAGGAGATGGGCAGTCAGCAGAACCTGGCCAAGAGGTATGGCGACGAGATCAACAAGCATGCCGAGCAGCTGAAGAAGCTGGAAGAAGGCAAGCCGAACGTCGAGAAGGACATGAACGACAAGGCTGCTGCTGCAAAGGCTGCTGCCGAACGTGCCGCTGCCGCCAAGCAGGACCTGGAAGCTTTGAAGAAGGAGAAGGCTGATTTCGCGGCCTTCCCTGCCAAGCTGCAAGCAGAACAGGCCGCCATGCTGACCGGCATTCAAACCAAGGAACAAGCCATGGCAGAAGCCGCGGCTCAGATGGCCGAACTGGAAAAGCAGATGGAAGCCAAGCTGGCGGAAATCGCAAAGCTGCAAGCTCAGCTCGACAAGACCATGGAAGAGAAGTCGGCTGTTTACGCCAAGCTGCGTGACTCGAAGCAGAAGGTGGAAGCAGGTTCGGAAGAGATGGCCACCGCCCAGGCCAAGCTGCAAGATCTCAAACGCCAGCAGGAAATGCTGCAGAACGTTTATCAATAAAAGGGCATTGGCAAACTATCGCCAAAAAGAAAGGGACGACCCGCACGGCAGGTCGTCCCTTTTTTGTGTCTTGATGAGCGGTAAAGACTAGCCTTCCAGGCCACCGAACAGCGGCGTCGACAGATAACGTTCGCCCAGGCTGCACAGGATCACCGCGATTCGCTTACCCTTCATTTCAGGCCGAGCGGCAACTTGCTTCGCGGCCCAAATGGCGGCACCACTGCTGATACCAGCGACCAGGCCTTCTTCCTTGGCCAGCAAGCGGCCATATTCAAAGGCGTCTTCGTCATCGACCTGAATGACTTCGTCGATCAGCGACGTGTCGAGGTTGCCAGGGATGAAGCCGGCACCGATGCCTTGGATGCGATGCTTGCCAGGCTGACCACCACTGATCACGGGCGAGTTCTTGGGTTCGACAGCAATCGCTTTGAAGTTCGGGTTCTTCGACTTCAAGAAGCGAGTGGAGCCAGTGATCGTTCCGCCGGTCCCGACGCCAGAGATCAGGACATCGACTTTGCCTTCCATGTCTTCCCAGATTTCTGGGCCGGTGGTGGCTTCGTGAATCGCTGGGTTGGCTGGGTTATCGAACTGACCTGGCATCCAGCCGTTCTCTTCCTTTTCGACCATCTGGGCAGCCGTGTTGATGGCGCCCTTCATGCCTTCCGCGGCTGGGGTCAGAACGAGGTTTGCACCCATCGCACGCAGTAAAGCGCGACGTTCCAACGACATCGATTCTGGCATGGTCAGGGTCAGCTTATAACCCTTCGCCGCACAGACGAATGCCAAGGCGATGCCGGTGTTGCCCGAAGTTGGTTCGATGATGTGCGTGTCTTTGGTCACCACGCCACGCTTTTCGCCGTCGGCGATCATGGCGTAACCGATGCGATCTTTGACGCTGTTCACTGGGTTGAACCACTCACACTTTGCGAAAACCTCGCCTCCGCCCTGGGGGATCAACCGATTGATATGTATCATCGGGGTATCGCCGATTGCGTGGCACGCGTCGTTAAAGGTCTTCATACGGGGCATGATCGGTTCCTTCGTGATGTCCGTGAAAGTGCGAAGCTTAGGTGAAAATTTTCGCAAGTTAGCAATTGGCACGCAAATGTGTCAATGAAGATTCTCGCATAGCTTTCGCTGCTGTGCCAGAACACAACCGACAGGACTAAGGGGACTATGGACGTCGTCAATTTGAACGAGGCACCGCCGTTTACCACCAAAGATGGTTCCGAGATTCGCGAGCTGCTGGCCCATCGCAATTCGTGCATCCAGAAGCAAAGTCTGGCCGAAGCGCGGCTGCCGATCGGAGCGAGCACCACGGCCCACTATCACCCGAAAACGGAAGAGATCTATTACATAACGCATGGTGAAGGGCGGATGCAGATCGGCGACGAATTCCGCGAAGTGAAGGTCGGCGATGCGGTCGCGATCCCGCCAGGGCAGGTGCATCAAATCACCAATACTGGGACCGAAACGCTCCGCTTGCTCTGCTGCTGCGCACCGGCATACGAACACGACGACACCGTGCTGGTCGAATCCTAAGCCTGGCGAAACTGGCAACTGCTTTCCGGGGTGCAGACATCGCATCGCGGAGCGTCTTGCTGGCAATGGGCCAGGCAGGTGGCGATCCGCTGCTGCATGATTTCCGCCATCAGGGGATGCAGCCCCAGCGGCGCGGTCACCAGGTGCTTTAGCCCAGGATAGTTCTGGGCGGCCTCTTGGGCGAGGCGCGGAATGTCTTCATGCCAATGCCGACCGGGCGAGAGAAAGTAAGGATGGACGACAATCGTCTCGGCTCCTTGCTCCACGCATTTCTGGAAGGCCGCGGCAATCGAAGGCTCGGCCAGCTCCATATGGGCAGGCTCCACAATCGCATAACCGCTCGACTGACGAAACAGCTCGACCACCTGCAGCAGGAGTTCATTGCTTTCGGCCCGCCGCGAACCATGATCGACGATAATGATGCCCAGTTTGTCCGAGCCTGATGTGGTTTGCTGCATCCGAGGAGCACTTCCTGATGAAGAGTAATAGGGCCTAATTGTTCGCTAGGAAGCTAACGACTAAGTTGGGGCGATGAATCTCACGCAAGTTATTACGATTGTAAGCATAACGGCCGCGGTTTTCACCGTGATGGGAATTGGCGGCGTTGCTCGTTCGCTGCAGTGGCTCTCACGTGAAGCGGACGCAGGTCTGCTGAAACTTGGTATTCGTATCTTGATGCCGTGTTTCATTTTCGTGAAGGTGGTCGGCAATCCCGCCTTCGAAACGGCAGCCAATGTTTATCTGCCTCCGGTCTGGGGCTTTCTGGCGGTCGCCTTGGGATGCTTCGTCGCGTACTTTTACGCCCGAGGAAGCGGGGCGAGGCTTGGCTTCGATACTCCGGACAAGATTCACTCGTTCGCCGTTTGTATCGGCATCTTCAACTACGGGTTCATTCCGATACCGCTGATCCAAGAGATCTTCGGAGAACGGGCCCTGGGGGTGCTGTTTCTGCATAACGTCGGCGTCGAGTTGGGCATCTGGACGATCGGTGTTAGCCTGGCCAGTGGTGGTCTGACGAAGGGGTG
This sequence comes from Bremerella sp. JC817, assembly GCF_040718835.1. NCBI lineage: Bacteria > Pseudomonadati > Planctomycetota > Planctomycetia > Pirellulales > Pirellulaceae > Bremerella > Bremerella sp. JC817. The sequence continues at coordinate 913,288 of NZ_JBFEFG010000280.1, forward strand.
GTGGAAAAATGTCCTGAACCCACCGAGCGTGACGATCGTGATTTCGTTGTTGATCAACGAAATGGGATGGGCCGATATGGTGCCCACTTTCATCACCCAGATCACCAGCATTTTGTCGGCCGGAGCAATTCCGCTGATGATGCTTTTGATCGGGGCGACGTTCTACGATCAGATCTTCCACGCGAAAGTCGAAGCCGATGCCAGCAGTGCCTGGCCAACCTATATTTCAGCCGTCATGTTGCGACTGGCGTTCCTGCCATTCTTGTTTTTGCTGGCGGCGATCTACCTGCCGGTTTCGCTGGAACTGAAGCAAGTGGCCGCAATTCAAGCAGCGATGCCGGCGGCCGTGTTTCCGGTAGTGCTGACCAAGCATTACGGAGGGGATGCCCGAACCGCTTTGCGGGTGGTGATTGCCTCGACGGTGGTAGGATTTGTTACAATTCCTATCTGGATCTCAACGGGCATTGCGTGGCTCGGACTCGAGACCACAGTGCTTCAGCAAACTCCGGAGGAGATAATCGTGGCACCGCAGCTAGAGCCGGTCGAAGCGATGAAAATCGTCGGGATTTCGGTTCGGACCAATAACCGCAGTGAAATGAATCCCGAGACGGCGCAGATTCCACTGCTGTACGATAAGTACGATCAAGATCAGATCGATTCGTTAATCGTCGACCCTGTCTCGCCTGGCAAACGGATCGCCGTTTATGGCGACTACGAGTCGGACCAGTCTGGCAAGTTCACCATCTTGCTGGGTAAGCAGATCGGCGCCGATGCCGATGTGCCCGAAGCTTTGGACAAGGTCCGCATTCATCGGGGCAACTATCTGCACTTCGTCGGAGAAGGGGAGATGCCCCAGGTCGTGCTCGAAACGTGGCAGAAGATCTGGCGCCACTTTGAAGAAGACTCGACCTACAGTCGATCGTTCGAGGCTGACTTCGAGATCTATGACGAAGCCAGCCCGAACCGCGTCGATATCTTTATCGCTGTGGAGGAGTGATTCCGAAGTCTTCGATCGTCAGCAGGGTGCGCAGTTCGTATCCTGCTGCGGCAAAGGCTTCTTTGCCACCTTCCAGACGATCGACAATCGCGATCACGCCCAGCACCTTCAGCCCGGCCGCTTCGACTTTTTCGATCGCTTTCAGCGAGCTGCCGCCGGTGGTGACTACGTCTTCCACGATCACGCATTCGTTGCCAGCGACCACTGGGCCTTCAACATCCTGGCCGGTGCCGTGTGCCTTGGCTTCTTTACGAACGATGAACCCGGCCAGCGACTTGCCTTGAACGGCAGCCGTGGTGATGACCGAAGCCGAAATCGGATCGGCACCGATCGCCATCCCACCGACCGCATCGGGAAGGTTGTCGCCTAGCATTTCCAGAATGCCAAGGCCGACCTGCAAAGCACCTTCGCTGGAAAGGGTCACCTTGCGGCAATCGAGGTAATAACTTGCCTTCTTGCCGGAAGCGAGGGTGAAGTCGCCGAACTTCAGACCTTTGTCTCGAACAATTTCAATCAGCCGTTCTTTGCTGTATTGCATTAGGAATTTCCTCGATCGCAGGGACATTTTGCCGTAGAAATGCCATCGTACCGCATCGGCCATGGGCCGCGCAGGGGGGCAAACGGGGCCGCCCACTACGTTGATTCGGCCAGCGGCAAGATCTTCGTATCTGGGAGCTCGGCCCGAAGTTTTTCGAGGGCAGCCGGCGTCACGGCGGTCTCTTGCAGGTAAAGCTCTTTCAGCGACTTCATCTGGGCCAGCGATTCGACGCAGTCGTCGGTGACCTTGGTCCCCAGCAGAAACAGAACTTCCAGATGGGGCAGGGCCGGCAGCTGGGCGACCGCCGGATCGCCGATGTCGGTCTTGGCCAGGCTCAATACCTTCAGCGTCGTCAGCTTTACCAGTGGATCGACCGCGTGATCGGTGAACCGCGCGTGAAACAATGTCGGCTCGGTATCGGTCACCACCGAGCCTCCAACGTAAAGCTCTTGAATCTGCGGCAGGTCTTTCAAGTGTTCCAGCGCCGCGTCGGTGATCTGAGTTCCCCGTAGATCGAGCACGCGCAGTTCCGGCAGTCCGGTCACCAAGGCCAGGTCGCGATCGGTCACCAGCAAAGGATTCGGCGTGGTGATGACCTGGATATTGTCCTCGTGATCGCGCCCGATCTCGAAGCCGACATGCCGAAACTTGCGAACCAGCGGGTTCTGTTCGTCATGCACCACCGGCACCGTCGGGCGAACGGCCCAGTTCAAGATCAGCCCGCCGACTACGATCACGGTGGCCGGCATCAGGATTGCCAGGAAGACAATCAAAAGCTCGATACGCCAAGGCTCGCGCTCGGGGCGTTTCGGTTCGGAAGGCGATTCAGGGAGTGGCATGCCAGGGCTGTCAGAAGAGGAGTTTTCGGCGACGCTTCAGAATAACATCAATTACCCCCTATCTGCCACGGTTCAATCGACAGGGGTTGTGCTATCAGTCGACCCCGACAAATTACGAAGAAATCGCGAACTGAGCCCTGCGTCGGACCGTAACAAAGTTCGTTCCCAGGCGAGGTTCAAGACGGAGAGCAACTTCGGCCCTGGCAACACCGAATCGATAGCACACGGAGGAATCATGGCAACGAAGAAACGACACACCGGTCCCAGCAAACGCAAGACTCTCACTGGTCAGGGAGTGAATCTGCTGCGTGCGGTTGTCCTGGAAGGGGCAGGGATCTTGCTACTCGCAGGGGTGATTGGTTATCCAATTCTCACGCAGAACCAAGGCAGATTCTCGTGTCTCGATGCCCAGCCTTCGGTCATCGATCATAGCCTGCACACGCTGCTGGCGAAGGTCGGTCTGGTGAACAAGCCAGACTAGACCAGCAACTCCAACTTAGCCACCGTAACAGCGTGCCCTCTTAGGAGGGCACGGTCGTTTCGAATCTCGACTTCCAACTCTCCCCCGCGCGGCGATGCCTGATAGGCCGCCAGCTTTGGCTTGCCAAGCTTCTGGCTCCAATACGCACCAAGCACGCAGTGAGCCGACCCGGTCACCGGGTCTTCATCGACGCCAGCCGCCGGCGCGAAGAAGCGGGAGATGAAATCGTATTTCGTGTCGTCGCTCTGAGATGTCACCATCACTCCGCGAGCACATGCCGGCCCCAGCAGCGAATAGTTAGGGCGAAGCTGACGAACCATCTCGGCCGAAGCGACTTCGATCAGCCAGTCGTATTGGTTCTTTCCACAAAACAAAATCTCACTCAGCCCCAGACTTTCCAGCAATCCATCCACCGGGGCTGTTTCGTGCGCCGGGGCAATGGGGAAGTCGAGCTCGATGGCCTGACCGACTGGCGTGGCGGTGAGCGTTCCGCTGCGGGTTTCAAACGGAATCGGTTTGCCGGCAGGGACACGATTGGCTTGCCATAAGGCGTGAGCCGTCGCCAGCGTGGCGTGACCGCACAGATCGACTTCGACCGCCGGCGTGAACCAGCGTAGCCGTAGCGAGTCCTCTTCAGGATAGACAAACGCCGTTTCCGAGAGATTCATTTCCGCGGCAACTTGCTGCATCCAATGGTCGTCTTTGGGCTGATCAAGCCAACAGACCGCGGCCGGATTGCCGGCGAAGGGAACCTGAGTGAACGCATCGACCTGGTACAGCACGTGAGTCATGACAGTGGTAACCTTACAAGGGTGGGCAGCAGCGAGGCCTGTCGGACACGGCGACCTGGGGCTAAGGTTCGCCCACCTCGGCGGAATGTCGCTGGAAGTTACAATAGAACGGATCCATTTCAGTCGCCACCCAAGAGAGAGTTGAAGGCGTGTCGCTTCCGCGAATCATCGTAACGATGGGAGACCCCGGCGGGGTCGGGCCCGAGGTCTGTCTGCGATTGCTGTCCGATCCTACCCACTATGCCGGGTGCGTGCCGGTGGTCTTCGGCGACGCGGCGATCCTGCAGCGTGTGGCCGAAACTTGTCAGCTTCCACCGGCGACCCATGTCGTTCCGTTCCAGGATGACCTCGATCTTCAGGGGATCGATCGGGCGACGGTGGTCGATTTCGGGACGATCGACGCGGCCCGCTTCGAGCCGGGCAAGGTCACGGCCGAAGGGGGCGAGGCCTGTTACCAGTACATCATGAAGGCGATCGATTTCGCCCTGGCCGGCAAGGCCGATGGCATTACGACCGGGCCGATCAATAAAGAAGCCCTGCACGCGGCGAAGCATTTTTACCCTGGCCATACCGAGATCTTCATCGAACGCTGCGGCAATCAGCCGGGCTGCATGATGCTGACCAGCCAGGAACTAACTTGCAGCTTTGTGACCACCCACGTCGGCTATCGCGATGTGCCCGAGCTGCTGACGATCGAACGGATCGGCGAAGTCATCGATCTGACCGTGGCTGCGATGCGGAAGATTCGTCAGCGCGAGCCACGCCTCTTGGTGTGCGGGCTCAATCCGCATGCGGGGGAACATGGTTTGTTTGGCGATCGCGAAGAAGAACGCATCATCGAGCCTGCCATCGCGGCGGCTCGTCAGCGTGGCGTTTCGATCGATGGTCCAGTGCCCCCGGACACCGCGTTTCTGGCGGAACGTCGTCCGCTGTACGACTGCGTGGTCTGCATGTACCACGACCAGGGGCATATCCCTTTGAAAGCCTTGGCGTTTGACGTGGCGGTGAATACGACCCTCGGCCTTTCACTGGTTCGGACTTCGGTGGATCACGGAACGGCCTTCGATATTGCCTGGCAGGGGAAAGCCAAGGTGTCGAGCATGATCCACGCCGTGCGACTCGCGCGGGATCTGGCATCCGACTAATCCGAGCATGGAACCGACCCTGACGCCAAGCTAGAATAGAGAAGCTTTGCGGCAGCCAACCCGTATTTCGATTACCTCCCAAGAGAGAGCATCTCCCCTATGAATCGCCTGCTTCGTTTGTTGTTCGCCCTCCCGATGATCGCCTTACTGGTTCTGCCGGTTGCGGCTCAGAAGCCAGAAGAAGGGCCACCGATCCCGAACGATCCTGTGTTGCCGGTCAAGCTGAAGAAGACCTTCACCAACCTGCGTATCCGTCGCCCGGTCACCATCACCCATGCAGGCGATGGCTCGAACCGGATCTTCTTCGCCGAACAGCAAGGCGTGATCCTGGCCGTGCCGAACGATCCGGAGGTGGAAGAACCTGAAGTGTTCCTCGATATCGAAGACTCGGTTCGTTTCAACCCACGCCAGAACGAAGAAGGTTTCCTGGGCCTCGCCTTCCATCCGAACTTCAAAGAGAACGGCGAGTTCTTCTTGTATTACACGATCAAGAAAGGTCTCGTCTCGCACGTCTCGCGATTCAAGACCATGAAGGACGATCCGACCAAGGGTGATCCGAACTCGGAAGAGGTCTTGCTGACGATCGAGCAGCCTTTCTGGAACCACAACGGCGGTAGCATCGAGTTCGGTCCCGATGGTTACTTGTACGTTGGTCTGGGTGATGGTGGCAAAGCCAACGATCCATTTGGCAACGGTCAGAACCTCTCGACCTGGTTGGGTTCGATTCTGCGTATCGACGTCGATAAGAAAGAGAACGGTCAGAACTACGGCATCCCTGCCGACAATCCTTTCGTTAACACCGAAGGCGCCAAGCCAGAGATCTACGCTTACGGTTTGCGAAACGTTTGGCGACTGACCTTCGATCGCGAAACAGGTGCCTGCTGGGTTGGTGACGTCGGTCAGAACCTGTGGGAAGAAATCGACATCATCACCAAGGGTGGTAACTACGGTTGGAACGTTCGCGAAGGTCTGCATCCTTTCTCGGAAGAGTTCGCTAAGTCGGGTGCCAAGTACATCGATCCGATCTTCGAGTATCACCACAACGTCGGTAAATCGATCACCAGCGGCTACGTTTATCGTGGCAAGAAGGTGCCACAGCTGCAGGGCAAGTTCCTGTATGCCGACTACGTGACCGGCAAGGTGTGGGCTTTGGAATACGACTACGACACCAAGAAGGTTGGCAAGAATTATCGCATCGAAGAACCATCGAACCCGCCAGTGGTTTGCTTTGGCGAAACGGAAGATGGCGAAGTGCTGATGAGCGCAATCTTCGGGGAATATGGCTCGATTTACGAGTTCGCCCCAGCGGAATAGTTAAGAATTCGACCGAATGGAGTAGAAACTCGTTCGGCGATTTCCGATATTGGCCGACGTTCAACGAACAGCTTGTTAGCTGCGTCTTCGAGCGTCGGCCTTTTTTGTTGGCTTAAGAAAGTTTGCACGATGCAAGCATTGGGAATCATTCTGCTGTCGGTCGTGGCTTGCGTGACCTATGGCATTCTCCACGATCAGGTCACCGCGCGGATCTGTGTCGAGTATTTCACCATCGGGCATATCCCCGTGCTCGGAGGGACCACGAATCCAACCGTGTTGGGTCTGGTGTGGGGCGTGCTAGCGACCTGGTGGGTTGGCGTGATGCTGGGGATTCCGTTGGCGTTCATTTGTCGCGTCGGCTCGCTCGTGAAACTCTCGGTTCGCGACTTGATCAAGCCGATGCTGGTACTGATGGCAGTAACCGCCGGGCTGGCAGCCGTGGCCGGTGTGGTTGGTTACGTGTTAGCTTCCAACGGATCGGTCACGCTGTTGGGAGCAATGGCCGAGCGCGTTCCGCCGGAGAAGCATGTCGCGTTTCTAACCGACTTGTGGATCCATGGGGCGAGCTATGCCGGCGGATTCGTCGGAGGCGTGGTGCTGATGATTCGTTCGATGGTGGTGCGATATCGGAAAACGCACGCGCCAATGGATGAAACGGCTCTCGCAACGTGATAGAGTGTGCCGGAATCGAGACCTTCATTTGCCGATAGGAAATTAGCATGTCGACGCAATCTTCATTTTCTCAAGAGCCTCCCCATGGCGATTTCACCAGCAGCATGGAAGAGCCGAGCCAGGACGATCGCAACATCGCATTGTTGTGCCACATCCTGGGCTTCTTCACATGGATCGTGGGACCGGTTGTGCTGTGGTTGTTGATGAAGGAGAAGTCGTCGTTCATCGATTTCCATGGCAAGCAGGCGATCAACTTTCAGATCACGCTTTCGATCTTCTACATCGGGTCAGGCGTGCTGTTTTGCGTTTACATCGGGATTCTTACCTTCCTGGCGACCTTCGTGCTGCAGATCGTGTTTACGGTGCTGGCCTGCATGAAGGCATATGAAGGGGATTACTACAACATCCCTGTGGCGATCCCCATCTTGCGATAAGTGTCTCGGTCCGAGGCTTCGATCGCTTCGGGAAGACGTATTCCACTAGTGCCTGGGGTTCGATGCACTTCGCAAGAGGGTTGTCGGCATCGTAACCCCTGTCTACGCAGGCACTTTTAGCACTGCCGCCATAATCTCATGCGGCAGCATGGCAGTTAGGAGCAGCAAGTTTGCTCGCTGCGCTTGCCGCATTCTCGGCTTGCCACATCGCATCGGCCGCCAGACGAGCGAAAATGTAGATAGCTAAGCAACTGACCTTGGTCCTGAGAATGGTCTGTAGGTTAGTGACCCCTTTGGCGACTCTGGTTGGCCCGTTTCCCCCGACGTTTGCCCCTGCCGGCCTGAGTCGCCTTTTTTACTCTCTTGCTCGCATGAATTGCCCACCTGTCATGCTGCGGAAGGCCGTAACCCCCCAAAGGCCTCAAGGGAAAAATCCTGCCAATTAATTTTTCGAGTACATCGGACTGATAAGGCGTCGACGGGGCCCCACTAGACGCTTGAAGGAGCCCATTTTTGCGTAAGCAAGTTGGCTAAAAAGTGTTCTTCGAAAAACCATTGCACAAAATCGCGTAATGGTGGAATATCAGTCACAGACCGATGCGAATCACTGTTTAGAGAAGATTTGATTTCCATCGAGACGAGGCAGAGCCAACGGCCTGAACAACCCTGGCTCGAACCCACTCCCACCTTCAAAAAGACCTACCTACCGGAACCAGAGGAGAATGCAGATGGGCAACACGTCTACTGCTCAGTTTTTGAAGTCGAGTTTGACCGTGATCATTATGGTTGGGGTTCTGGGAGTCGCCTTTGGCGAGTCTCTTTACCGCAAAGCCAACTACATGACATTCCTGGCGATTGAGTCGTTCCCGACGCTCAACTTGCTACACCGAGACAAGCTGGTCTCGGAAAACAAGTTTGAAGACGAAGGGGGCATGGTCCACCGTCTGTTCGTCTTCGAGTCGGCTTCGAGCGACGCCAAGAACACTTGCCGTGTTGTGGTGACCGACGAAAACTACCACGTTACTTCTTCGTGGAACGCTGACCGGGACGAGAAGCTGCTCAACGTTGGTTTCATGGAGCACACCTCGCCACCTGTGATCGAGATCGTCCGTCACGACGCCTCGAAACGAGCTCTGGTTTGCGAGCACCTTTGCCTGCACATGGGCGTGCTGCAAGCCTATCAGTACAAGCCACAGCCAGGTGCCGGGATCACCAAGTAGCCCCTCGCCGGCTGTAACTACCGATTGACCCACGTGGTAACCCCAGTAAAATCTTGCGGTAACTGGGGTTACGCTATTTTTGCCCGCTGTGGGCAGGCAAATCGGCCCCAAGCGTCGTCACGCGACTTCAGCGACACGAACTTTGGAAGGGGCCATGTCCGCCAAGCCAACCAATCGACCGTCCAAGTACCAAGTCTTTCTACTCTGGTCGAATGACACCGTCAGCCAGTGTCGCGACGTCCGCAAGTTCTTCAAAGAGTTCAACAAGAAGACCGCCAAACCTGAGTTCGGCGTCACCTTCGAGATCATCGATCACTGCTTCGATACCGACGACAAGGGACACCCTGGCGCCATTCCAGCCGAAGAGCTGTTGGTGAAGTCGAAGGACACGCTTGCCCTGACCATCGGTTTGTGCACCGACGACGAGACGTCGCTCAATCCTTACACCGAAGAGAAAGCTCAGAAGCAGCTCGATCTGGTGTTGGAAAGTGCCCAGAACAACAAGTTCCACCAGGCCATCTGGTTCGTTCTGTCGCAGCGTAACGATGGCGGCGATCAGCGCGAAGAAGTCGCCGGCGAAGTGCACGATCTGCTGCGATTGCCAGAAGGATTGAAGCCGAACAAGCTTTGCCTCTTTGGCGAGAACGATACCTTCGCCGACGTGCTGGCCGATAACCTGGCCAAGATGCTGTCGGCCGACGATCGTCCGTGGATCGAAGACGAGAACGCCGCCGTGCATGCCATCGAAGCGGCTCGTCGTCAGAAGATGGACAAGCTGGTCGCGATGGGCATCGACCCCTGGGGTCAGCGCTTCGACAATCAGCAGCCTGTCTCCGAGGTGCGTGCCCTGGAAGGGGAAATCACCGAGACGACCAGCAACGAAAATGGTCGCGATCAAACCACCTACAGCGGGCCCAAGGTTCGCGTCGCAGGTCGTATCGTGCTGATGCGTCCGACCGGCAAGCTGATCTTCATCAACCTGGTCGATCGTACCGGCACCATCCAGTTGTTCCTCGGCCAGGCGCAAGTCGGCGAACGCAACTGGGAGATCGCTCAGTGTCTCGACTTGGGTGACATCATCGGTGTCGATGGCGAACTGAAGAAGACCAAGACCGGTGAACTGACAATCTTCGTCGAAGAGCTGCACTTCCTGACCAAGACGCTGGAAGCCCCGCCGGAAAAGCACAAGGGTCTGACCGATCCCGAACTGCGTCAGCGGATGCGATACCTCGACCTGGCCTATGGCGACGGCGTGCTGGAACGTTTCGTGCAGCGTACCCAGATCGTCCGTTCGGTTCGCGATACGCTGGTCGAAGAAGGTTACTTCGAGATCGAAGGCCCGACGCTGCACACCATCGCTGGTGGTGCTGCCGCTCGCCCATTTGAAACCTTCCACAACGCGCTCGGCATGCCGCTGGTGATGCGAATCGCCCTCGAGCTGCATCTGAAGCGACTGCTGGTTGGTGGCATGGAACGGGTCTTCGAGCTGGGACGCGTTTATCGCAACGAAGGGATCAGCCCGCGTCACAATCCAGAGTTCACCATGCTCGAATGTTACCAGGCCTTTGGTAACTACGAGACGATGATGGACCTGACGCAGAAGATCATCGTCAACGCCCTCGACGCGATCGGCTCGGGCTACAAGGTTCCGTTCGGCGACAAAGAAATCGATTTCACGCCGCCATTCCAGCGTCGCTGCTATCGCGATCTGCTAGCAGAACATGCCGGTATCGATCCAGCGAACGAAGCGGAAGTGATCGCTTGTGCCAAGAAGCTGGGGCTTGAAACCAAAGGCAAGCATCCCGACGTGCTGCGAAACGAAATCTTCGAAGAGACGGTCGAAGACAAGCTGGTCGGCCCGATCTTCGTGATCGACTATCCTGCTAGCATCTGCCCGTTGACCAAGCGGAAGACGGGCGAGCCGGAAATTGCCGAACGTTTCGAGCTGTTCATCCAAGGGATGGAACTGGCCAACGCCTATACCGAGCTGAACGATCCCGATCTGCAGGAACAGCTGTTCCGCACGCAGTTGGAAGGGATGTCGGAAGAGGACTCGATGGCCAAGATGGACAACGATTTCGTGCGTGCTTTACGCAACGGAATGCCGCCAGCTGGCGGACTTGGTATTGGCATCGACCGGCTTGTCATGTTACTAACTAACAGCGCGACGATTCGCGAAATCATTTTGTTCCCGCTGTTGCGGCATGAAGCCTAGTTCGAGGTGCCTCTGCTGACCTGGTTCGGCAGACTTGAAAGCGTTCGCTTTCACCCATTGCAAGCTTCTGCCTGCTGGATCGACCGGCAGGCAGTCACGCACCTCGATCCATTCGTACGGCCACCCTCTCCCCCGGGGGCAGTCCTGCGGTGCCGCGTTTGCCGAAGGATTGGCAATGTACAAGTTGATGCTCTGTCTGCGTTATCTCCGCACGCGCTACATCGCGCTGGCGTCGATTATCAGTGTGACGCTGGGCGTGGCGACCATGGTGGTCGTGAACGCCGTGATGTCTGGCTTCTCGCACGAGATGCACATTCGCCTGCACGGCATTCTGTCGGACGTGGTCATGGAAAGCCACAGTCTCGATGGCTTCTACCAATGGCAGAAGCACATGGATGCCGTCAAAGCAGTGGCTGGCGACGACATCGAAGACATGACCGTCACCGTCCACGTGCCAGCGATGTTGAACCTGCGCGTTCGCGATCAATGGTATCCGCGCCAGGTCACCGTCATTGGGATCGACGACGAGACCTACAACAAGGTCAGCGACTTCTCGAAATATCTGAAGCACCCAGCCAACCGTCAGCAGGTTGATTTCAACCTGAAAGAGAACGGCTACGACGGCCCCGACGACTCGAAGCTGGTTGAATCAGGTTGGGAGTATCGTCGCGACAAAATCAAATATCAGCGCGAGCTGGAAGACGAGATGCGACGTTTTGAAACGCTGCATCAAACCGGTCGTATGCCGGAAGCCCGGCGCACGAATCCGAACGAGTTCGCCGCGATGCCAAGTCCGCTGGGCGAGAACGGCGCAGCCGAGGTCGACGTGGTAACGCCGAAGTTTGCCGACGATCCGAGCGCACCACCGTTGCCGGGGCCACCGCCTTCCGATCTGGCGGATCGCATGGCGAAGCAGGCAACCCAAGCCGTCAATGCTTTGGCGGCCGCCGGTGGCGATCCTTTCGCCCAGCGATATAAGCAGCCGGAAAGCACAACCTTCGATCCGATGAAGCACCAGGCCCCTGGGATCATTCTGGGGATGGCCGTCGCCAGCATTCGCCAACGCGATGCCGATGGTAACGTAAAAGATATCTTCCTGGCGGTTCCTGGCGACGATGTTCGCTTGACTTTTCCCTCGGCTGAAAGCCCACCGAAGGCTATCAGTGAAACGTTCACCGTGGTCGACTTCTATGAAAGCAAGATGAACGAGTACGACGCCGGCTTCGCGTTCGTACCGCTCAGCAAACTGCAGTCGCTGCGCTACATGACCCATCCAGAACTTGGCTCGGCGATCTCGACCATTCAGATTCGCTTGAAGCCAGGGGCCAACCTGCAAGAGTTCACCAACCGCCTGCGATCAGAGTTCCCGGCCGAAGTTTATCCGTTCCGGATCCAGTCGTGGAAAGACATGCAGGGACCGCTGTTGGCTGCCGTGCAAATGGAAAAGACGATCCTGAACATCTTGTTGTTCCTGATCATCGGCGTGGCAGGCTTCGGCATTTTGGCGACCTTCTACATGATCGTCGTCGAGAAGACCAAGGACATCGGGATCCTCAAATCGCTGGGTGCCAGCGGCGGCGGGATCATGAGCATCTTTGTCGGTTATGGCCTTTCGCTGGGGATCGTTGGTTCTGGGGTCGGTTGCATTCTGGGGCTGCTGTTTGTGTGGAACATTAACCACGTCGCCCGCTTGATCGAGATCATAACCGGTCAGGAAGTCTTCGATCCGACAATCTATTACTTCCAGGAAATCCCGACGATTGTTGAACCGATGGCAATCGTCATGGTGGTAACTGGGGCGATGTTGATCGCCGTGATGGCAAGTGTTCTGCCGGCGATTCGTGCCGCGCGACTTCACCCGGTGGAGGCCCTTCGATATGAGTAACACGATGAGCGACAGTTACCTGACCACCACGCCAGTTCCTGCCGTGACGCCTCAAGCCAAACGGCCAGCCCCTCACATCAATACCGATCGTTTCGATACGCCGATTGAAGTGGATCGTCCCATCCTGAAAACCACCGGACTGTACAAGAGCTACCGCAAAGGTCAGCACATCATTCCGGTGCTGCGAGGGGTCGACTTCGTCGCGAATGAAGGACGTATCACCTCGATCATCGGCCAGAGTGGAAGCGGCAAGAGCACGCTGTTGCATCTGCTCGGTACGCTCGATGTGCCTGATCGGGGCGAGATCTACTTCGACGAACAGCGGACCGATAATCTGCCGACCCGTCAACGAGATCGTCTGCGGAATGGCCAGTTCGGGCTGATCTTTCAGTTCTATCACTTGCTGCCAGAACTGACGATGCTCGAGAACGTGCTGACGCCGGCAATGATTTCACACGGCTTGTTCAAGTATTGGGCCAACCGCAAACAGCTCAAAGACCGAGCCCGGCAGTTGCTGGAACTGGTCGGTCTGGGGCATCGTTTGAATCACAAGCCGCGTGAGCTTTCCGGTGGCGAGATGCAGCGCACGGCGATTGCCCGGGCGTTGATCAGCAATCCGAAGGTTCTGCTGGCGGACGAGCCGACCGGCAATCTCGATCGCCAGACCGGCCGAGAAGTTCTGAACATTCTTCGTAAGCTGAACGAAGAGCAAGGGCTGACCATCGTGATGGTCACGCACGACCAAAGCATCGCCGACGAAGCCGACTCGATCGTGCGGCTGGTCGAAGGATGCGTCGAGCACGTCTAAACTATTGCCGACAAAATCCCCTCTCCATCAAATCGGAGAGGGGCGTTCTCTTTCGTCTGCGAACTCTTATCGCATGACCGATCCGCCAATGATCATCGCGATGCCGACGGCGATCGGAATGATCGAGTACGACATCGTGTGGACCACGTAACCACCGACAGGTCCGTAGACCTGCTGCATCGCCTTCAACTTGCGAAACACCGCAGGGGTCGTCAGCCGTAGCACGAACGTGATCGTACCGAAGCAGATCGCGGCGAAGCCAAGCAGTTGAGTGGGATCGGACATGTTCCGGTGCTCGTGGAGGGATAGAGTGGGCACCAAAATTGTATCAGTCCAACTCGTCCGCTTCATCATCCTGCGCCGGCAATAGCGTCCGTTCGACGACGGTCACCTCCGGCAGATCGAGCCCGCTAAGCAGGTACTCGATCTCGCGCTCTGCATCGGGATTCAATTCGACCCGCAGGATCTGTGGATGATTCTGAGAGACGTAATGGATGAAGGCCCAGAACCGCTGCGGCGGCTCCGCTCCGGTTTCCGCAATCGTACGAACCACTTCGCCGAATTGCCGTAGGGTGTCGATATCGAGGTGATGATCGCTGAAGGCAATATCGAGCGACATGTCGCCGGTCGATGTGGTTTCGCACTGAGGGCAGGGGCAGATCGCCCCGAACTTGATTTCACCACAATTGAAACAGAGTGCCATCGTCATCTTCTGGTCTCCTGGGGATAGGATGAGATTTGAAGAATAGGACCAGGTCGTTGCCTGAGGGTTCAGGTCTTACGGTGGAAAAGAGTGGTTAAGCGACTGGAAAGAAAAGCAGGCTCTGGTCTGATTCTAGAAAGGTGAAGGCCTGTTGTCGCCAATTTTGTGGAAAACAGACCGTCAGCGATCGACAAGCGGTGACCAATAGATTTCGCACCAGGGCATCTCGGCCCGCAGTCGGTCGACAGCTTGTTGACTGGTCGGAGTTCGCCTTAAGCCGAGGCTTCGCAAATTTCTTAGTCTGCGGAATGAATCGAGCCCGGCGTCGGTGACTGCCGTTCGTTCAAGGGTTAGATGTTGCAGCGAAATCGGTAGATCGGCGATCGCAGCATCAGAAAACCAGGTATGCGATAGGTTAAGTTCCACGAGCCCCGTACGGCGAAGCTCTGGGAAAGGACCGGCTGTCAAGTGACTGCGCGGAGCAACCAGTTGGCCGATGCGCGTCGTACCTAGTGCCTTGGCCAACTGGGCCTGGGTGAAACGCGGGCCTTCCTTATAGGTGTCTAGTTCCAGCGAATCGAGTTGGTCAAGCAGTGCCACGGCTGCTACCACTTCATCGTATTCTTCTGGTTTCAGCGGCGTCGTAATCTTGACGGTTCGGACGCGCTGAAAGATCGGGGCGATGCCAAGTTGGGTCATCCAGCGGGGATCGCTGCGCTCCTTCACCTTATAGATCACCAGGTCCGTTGCCCGGGATGTGATAGGGTCATAGTTCGACGGACTGATCGATTGCGAGGAAAAGTTCCCTTCGTAATTCCAGCTCAGGCGAATCCTGGCATGACGATACGAATACGACCGACGGCTACTGATTTCGAGCAGCTTATCGCTCGCCATGCTATGAAGCTGGCCGACGCGATGCAGATAGCTGCCCCAAGCCAGCAGGCCACACAGCAGCGTGAACACGACGATCAACAGCCGCAACGAAATACGCAGCGGCAAACGCCAGGTGGGCTTCGCAGGAGAATCGTTCGTGGGAGCGGGTTCGGACATCGTTCGAGTTGCGCCTCTGTGGATCGCTGGGTCAGGTCACGACCCAGCACCAAGGCATTTCCTTTTGAAGGGCTTTGAGTGCCTGGCGAGAGATCCCGGCCTGATCGATATCCAGCTGCTTCAAGTTCTTCAGCCGGATCAGCTTCTTCAGGCCCTCTTCGGTAAGGTGATTTCCGGTAAGGGTGAGTTGTGTCAACGACTCTGGCAGGTCATCGAGCCCTTCGTCGCGGAGCGAAGTATGCGCGAAGGCCAAGTCTTCCAACTGGCTGCTCTTTAGGAACGGCATCGGCTCGCCACCGATCTGCTCGCCTTGCAGCAATAACGTCTTGAGACGGACCTGCTGGAGCAATCGCTCGACATGATCGTTGGTGACCTCAGGGCTGACGATGCTCAAGATTTCGACCTGGCCAAGCTGGCCGAACAAGTCGAGAAACGCTTCGAGCTTTTCCAGCGATCGTTCGTGATAGAAGACCAGGTCGACTCGCTGGAAGGCCGGTTCGATGTCCCAGGCAGCCATCCAGGTCGGTCCCCCTTCGACGCGAACATAGTCGCGGCCGATCCGCGAACCTTCCGAGTAAGCTCCTTTGGACGTAAGCGAGACATCCTGGATCAGCTTCATCTGCACGCGGGCACCCATCTCGCGCATTTGCTGAGCGGCTTGCATATGCAGATTGCCTTCCGCCATCCAGTGACGAAGCGTCAGACCTGCCGCCGTCAGCAAGACGATCACCACAATCAGTGTGGTGATCAGCACACGGCGGAAAGGGCCTCGCCGCGCAGTTTGGGGGCGAGGTTCAGAAGATGCGTCAGGCTGCGACAATGGTTGCCTTTAGTCTTGAGGGGGACAAGGAAGAAAGTCCTCTCAAGGCAGGCTATCGCGGCGGCGTGACGTTGTCAAATTATCGGCGGACCGTGACCTTCGAGCCGACCGACAAGATACCGTAAATGTCTTCGGCATCTCGCTGGCTCATGCTGATCGAACCGCCAGCACCGCCAGAGCCATGCAGCACGACGCCGCCATCCAAATGCACGGCAAAGCCGCCGTAAGGATTTTCGGGATCGTCCGAGGTCAGAATTCGTTGGGTCGAGTCGTCATAGAACTGCGGATTGGTTTCCTTTCGCAGCACTTCATGCTCGCCGGCAGGAATGATCGCGCCATTCTCGATGGTGATCGGGAAGCGGCCTGCGTAGCAGCCATCGACTTCCAGGATCAGTTCGTTGTGGGTCAGATCGACCTTGGCGGCGAACGGACCCCGCATGACTTTGATCTTCATGCCAGGCGTCAGGGCGTTCGGGTTATCGATACCATTGATTCGCTGCAGCAAGATCGAAGGGATCTGGAACTGCTGGGCAATGCTTTCGAGTGTTTCACTGCTGCCGACCGTGTAAGGCTCTTCCAGAGTGTGCTGCGTCGAGTAGACGACGGTACCGGCCAACTGGCTGAGCAGCAGGTTCAGCTTATCTTTCTGTGAAGGATTCAGTTCGAGGCTATTCCGCCAAGGGGTCAGGCGGCGCATTGCTTCGACCAGGTCGCCTTGCGTCAGATAGAGCTGGGCTTCGTCCCAATCGGCTTGAAACTGTCCGGAAGGAGGCGAGTTCGGGTTGCCACCCATCCCGCTGGGCATGGCTCCCATATCGCCATGGCTATAGACCGAGGCCAACTGGTTGCGCGAAGCATCGGGGGTGGCCGGAATGTGTGATTCTGGCGTGGGCATCGTGCCGGCTGGCTTGGTTGCGGTCGGGTTGTCCATGGGAGGGAAGTCGGACGCACCGGCGAACTTGGGAGCCGCATCGGAACCGCCGTGCGAAGCGTGATCTTGATGATCATGGTCGTCGTGCTGAGCCATTTCACGCTGAGGCGATAAGGTCGGCGTGAACGACGGAGCACCGCCGCCGGTGTTGTTCAGTTGAGGAGCGGTCAGACGGCCGCTGGCAAAGCCTGGGGCGTTGTCGTCGCTGGCAGGGGCCGGCATCGCGACCGAGGTGCCAGGCGAAGCCGCAGGAGCGCCGGTCGGCATCGGCAACGTCGAGAAGTCGGGGAGAGTCAGATCCATGTTGTCGGCAGCGTCGGCCACTTCGGGCGGAACTTCTTCCGGCTTGTTCAACACGGTATAGACGCCGTAGCCAATGGCCATGAGTACAATGACCATGCAAGCGGTTTTAATCGTTTCCACCTTCGTCCTCCCTGACGAATTCGGCTCATCCGCGGCAAATCCTTTTGCCGATAAGTGATGATGCCCTGGTGCGCTCTGACGTTTCTTAATCCATCTTAAATGCATGCACGACAGCGACGAGTACGACGACTGGATCGATGACGAGCCTGAAGATGACGATCAGGACTACACGATCACGTGCCCCGAGTGCGGAGCGGAAGTCTTCGAGGACGCCGACGTCTGCCCAGTCTGCCTGCATGCGATCATTCGAGACACCAGTCCCTGGGCAGGGAAGTCGCTCGGATGGGTCGTTTTAGGCATGTTGGGCATCATCGCCATGATTGTGGCGATGGTCATGCTAACTCCGTAGCTTGCCTGGTTCGGCAAGCGTTCTGCGATCCTACCGAAACGCGCAATTTGAACAAAGGCCGGTTTTTCTCGGCTGCTAGCTGTTGCCTGATTCCCGGCAATCTTGGGGGAAGCCTGGGAAAGAGCGTTTTGGGGAAGGGCTTTAGCCTTCCTCTTCCCCCCGCAATCGCTTGCGATAGACCTCAACACGTTTCTGCAGTGTCGCCTCGAAGCCTCGCGGCACCGGGCGATAATATTCGCGATCGATACCCAGATAACTTTGAGCGGCGATCCCATCGGGGGCGTTGTGGGCGTATTGATAACCATCCCCGTGCCCCAGATCTTTCGCTCCGCCATAGTGAGCGTCGCGCAGGTGCATTGGAACGGGCTCGACGCGTCCCTCGCGAATGTCGGCTCGGGCCTCGCCAATCGCGAGCGTCGCGGCATTACTCTTGGGAGCACACGCCAGGTAGGCCACCGTTTGCGAAAGGGTGAGCTGGCACTCCGGCAGGCCGATCATCTCGCAGGCCTGCATCGCCGAGACCGCGATCGTCAACGCGTGTGGGTCGGCGTTACCGATGTCTTCGCTGGCCGAGATAATCAGTCGCCGCGTGATGAAGCGAATGTCTTCGCCACCTTCCAGCATCTTGGCCAGCCAATAAATGGCCGCGTCGACATCGCTACCGCGAATGCTTTTGATCAACGCGCTGGCCGTGTCGTAATGCGTGTCGCCATCGCGGTCGTACTGAACCGCTTTCTTCTGGATCGACTCTTCGGCCAGTTGCCGCGTGAAATGGATCGGACTCGCTTCGGTCGACAGGACGCCAATCTCCAGCGCATTCAAAGCCCGGCGGGCGTCGCCATCGCAAACCTCTCCCAGAAACTGCGCGGCATCGTCGTCCAGCTTAACGTCGAACTTGCCGAGCCCCCGGTAAGGATCGCCGAGCGCGTTCTTCAGCACATCGTGGATCTCTTCCGGCGTGAGCGGTTCAAACTGAAAGATCTGGCTGCGGCTTACCAGGGCGCTGTTCACCGCGAAGAAAGGATTGCTGGTGGTCGCACCCACCAGAATCACAATTCCATTCTCGACGTCGGGCAGCAGGGCATCTTGCTGCGACTTGTTGAAACGATGGATCTCGTCGACGAAGAGTAGCGTCTTGCGGCCGCCGGTGGCGACTTCGCTTTGTGCTTCCTGCAAGACTTCGCGAAGTTCTTTCACGCCCGAGGTCACCGCGTTGAGCTGACGAAAACGCGACTTCGTTTCAGAAGCCAACAGTTGGGCCAGCGTGGTCTTGCCGCAGCCCGGCGGGCCATAGAACAGCACCGAGGTCAGCCGGTTCGATTTGATCAGCCGCCACAAAAGCTTGCCTTCCGCCAGGAAGTGCTTCTGGCCGACGAACTCGCCGAGGTTGCGCGGTCGCATCCGAGCCGCCAGCGGCTTGGCTTTGTCGAAGTTCTTCGCTTCCGCTTGGTCAAACAGAGACATCGAAGTGCAGGGGACTTATGGAGATTGAAGCAATAACGCTCCATTGTACGAAAATCGGCCCCAACAAAACCTGGCAAGAAAAAGTTTGCACTCCTCCGGAAACCATCCTATAGTTCAAGTGTCCGGGCGAATGGGCCCTTCTGGATGGTTGCTCCAACCGTCTGCGTTCGGACGAGGACACCACACGGAGCGTTAAGCAACCCCCGTGGTGTGAGCCCGACGTACGTTGATGCTTAACAAACGTACGCCGGGTTTTTTTATTTCTTGTCCGTCTCGGCGATGCCTTGGGCGATCAATACGCCAAAGCTTCTAGCATCCCGTTCCACAGCAATTGCCGGGCTTCGAGGCTGCGCAGAGCGGCGTCTTCCGCGGCTTGCCATTTGTCGTCGTCGTCGCCACAAAGATGCGAAAGCAGACGATGGGCCATCGGGCCGTGGTGATCGCCATCGAGCTCGATATGGCGTTCCAGATAAAAGACAAACTTCGAGGCCGAGCCCGACAGTTCGGAATTGACCTGTTCGACGATCTTCTGGAAGACGCCCGGCAGCAGATCTTCGCGGCCGTAGGTGAAGCCAGATGCGATCGCACACAAGTTATCGCTGGCGATCAAATCGAAGGTGTTGGTCACGAACTGCACGATCGAACGGGGCAGGTCCGATTCGTACAACGCAGCCGTCACGTCGCGGCCTTGGCCCAGTCGCGTGATGAAGCGATCAATCAGGTAGCCATCGGCACCCATCTGACGCATCGAGGCCTGGTACAGTTCGTAGTGACTGCAGAAGCCACCTTCGCCATCCTCGTCGCTCTCTTCGCCAAGGACGATCTCGTTCACCAGGCGGCGCCCCAGATTGTTCTCGGTCGGAAGCCAAGGCACCGCGACGCAGGTCAGTTTCTGCTGCAGCGCCTTCAGCAGGGACATGAAGTCCCAGACGGCGAAGACATGGTATTGCATGAAAGTCCGCAACGAAGCTGCGTCGCGAATCTTCTGGTAGACGTCGTGTTCCAGCAGCGCCTGGCGTTGGGGCTGCAGTACCTGTTCGATCCGATCCAGACGCTCTTGCGCGGAAGGTGGCATGACAATCATGGGACTTTGCATTTTGGGTAGTGGGGGTTGAACGGGCCTGAAATTACCAGGTCCGCATTGAGCTGGAGGCTATCAAAAATGCTACCGGGCGCAAATGCAGATGCGTAGGCTCGCCTGGGGGGGTCTCGCTACCCGTAGGGTTTGTTTCCGGAAGTTCTCACTTGCGTGTTCTGGCATACAGAAGTAGCGTGAAGGGACTTCGCAAAATGGTGTTATTACACATCATAATTGAAAGTATTTCCCGTCGCTTTGACAGGAGTGAAAGATGCAAAGTTCGAATGATTTCCCGAGTTCCTCTGCGGAAAAGTCTGACAATTTGGCCGACAACGCGTCGACAGGCTGCCAACATAGCTCTGCCACAAATTGGATGATGAAGTCCGTTTATGGCATCGCCGGGCTGGTGATGTTGGCCTTGATCATTACCGTGGTCTCGCCCGAGACCGCCGTTGCGGTTTCGCGCTATCTGCCAGAGAACGTCCAGCAGTCGTTCTTCGCCGCCACATCGAGCAACCATCGCTGCTGCAGCAAGGGACCACGGACCAATCGCACCGTGCCGGTCTCGACCGGAGCGAGTTGCAGCTTGGGCGAAGGAACTTGCCCGGCCGATTCGTGCTGCCCGATGGACCTGCAAATGACGGCGACCGAAGCCGACTTCATGCAGCTCTCGCTCGACGAAATGCTGGCCGGCGTCGACGCTGCCCCGGCCACTTCGCCGTAGGGGACTTCCGGCAGACTGCCTCGCAAAGGTTCCATGGCGGATTGAGATCGATTAATATCGGGACTGCGGCCGCGCCCCATTTGGCGGCCGTTCTCGTCGATTTCAACTTCCCCCTGACCAACCTGTCCGAGAACCTGCCCCATGTTCCGAACCATTCTGACCCCAGCGATGCTGCTGGGCGTGATGCTGCTCGCTGCTCCGACTTCCTCTCTTTGCGCGGACGAACCGACCGGCGATCCATCGGTCGTTTTGAAGACTCCTAACCTTGTCGCGTTCTGGACCTTTGCCGAAGAGGCAGGCGAACCGCGGAAGTCGATCGCACCGGAAGGAACCTATCCGCTCCAGGAAGTCAACGGTCCGATCCCTCGTGCTGACGAAGGACCTTACTCCGGGCATAGCCTGCAGCTCAACGGTAAGCAGTACCTGGAGCTCGACTACGCGAAGACGGGCAAGTTGAACATCAGCGGACCGAAGGCTCAGGTCAGCATGTTCGCCGTCGTGCGGATTATCGATCTTCGCCAAAGCCGAACGATCGCCGGGATGTGGAGCGAAGGGAAGGGACGCGACGACGACAGCGGCACGCGTCAGTATGCGATGCTGATGAACATGCCAACCTACGGCGGACCGAATCAGTTGGTTCCGCACATCAGCAGCGAAGGTGGCGTCACGCGTCGCGCGGATGGTTCCGCCTTCCCATGGTGCGCTGACTATGCCGCCACCAAGCAGCCGGTTCCAGAAGAAGAGTGGTGCACGCTCGCGTTCACTTACGATGGCGAGTACATCAAGGCGTACATTAACGGAACCTTTGAAGAGCGTAAGCTCGACGCGAAGAAAGATCGTCGCGACGATCGCTACTTCACCCAGGAAGGTCCCGACGGCAAAGATCGCGGGATGAATCCTTACTATCACGGTCGAGGCATCTTTGCTTACGACCCTGACAAGCATGCTGAAACGAAGCCAGATGGCGGGGCCGACTTCACCGTCGGGGCACGCTATGCGGTCGGTTCGTTTCTGCGAGAGGCCACCAAAGGGAAGTTCGGTGGATTGGCGGTCTTCGATCGGGCACTCACCGACAAAGAAATCGCCCAGCTCCATGCTTCGGCGAATGTCGATGCCTTGAACAAGAAGTCGCAGCCGTAGTTGCTCGACGCACGTTCCCACCCACTTGCCCCTTCAGGTCTTGCCCCCATGAAACGACGTACTTTCCTGCAAGCATCGATGGCCGCGGCGATCGCCACTAACGTTTACGCTGCCCCTGCAAAGCGGCCTCGCATCATCCTCCGGTCTTCGTGGCAGGTCGTGAACATCGGCGACATCGCCCACACGCCAGGCGTGATGGCCCTGTTGGAAAAGCATGTGCCTGAAGCAGAGGTCACGCTGTGGGCTTCCGGTGACTTCTCGGACGAAGTCCACCACATGGAACAAAAGCGGTTCCCGAACCTGAAGGTGGTCAAGGGTTCGATCGGCAAAAGTGGGAAGGCCTCCAACGCCGACCTGCAGGAAGCGATCAACGCCAGCGAGTTCCTGCTGCATGGCTCTGGACCGTCGTTCGTGGCTCGCCGCGATGTCGGTCAGTACGTCGCCGCCACTGGCAAACCGTTCGGCATCTATGGCATCACCTACGGTGGTTCCGATGCCGAAACCATCGACCTGATGAGCCAGGCCAAGTTCGTCTACTTCCGCGATACGGTCTCGCTGGCCAAGGGGAAGAAGGATGGCATCAAGAGCCCGGTCATGGAGTTCGGTCCTGATGGTGCGTTTGCGTGCGATCTGCGTGACGACGCTTCGGCGGAAGCGTACATGAAGGAAACCGGTTTGGAGGAAGGCAAGTTCGTCTGCTGCATTCCGCGACTTCGCTACACGCCTTATTGGCTGGTGAAGAAAGGGCGGACGCTCGACGAGAAGCGGCACGAACGAAACGAGGCGATGAAAGATCACGATCATGCCCCGCTGCGAGAAGCGATCGCGAAGATCGTGACCGAAACCGACTACAAGGTTTTGCTCTGCCCGGAAGACATGACCCAGATGCAGGTCGGCAAAGACAATGTCTACGACAAATTGCCGGACGACATCAAGCAGAAGGTTGTTTGGCGCGAGAAGTTCTGGCTGACCGATCAGGCCCTGAGCACGTACATCCGCTCGGCAGGCTTCTTCGGTCTCGAGATGCATTCCCCTATCATGTGTATTGGCAACGGCGTGCCGGCGATCGTCGGTCGCTTTGAAGAGCAGACCTCGAAGGGATTCATGTGGAAGGATATCGGCCTGGGCGATTGGTTGTTCGATATCGATCAACCGAAGCAGGTCGCCAGCTATCCTTCCACGGTACTCGAGATGGTACAGAAGCCAGAGCAAGCCCAAGCCAAGGTCGCCAAGGCACAAGCCGTGGTGGCTGACCGCCAACAGAAAACGATGGAAATGGTTCGACAGTGCGTGGGTGTCTAACCGCCACCGATCGAACGTCCCACTAACCAGTCCTTTCCTCCACGAAACCGATCATGAACCGAGTTCTAACATTCACGTTGCTCGCGATCCTCGGGTGCTGCTTTGTCAGTACATCCCAGGCCGAGACTAAAAAGCCCAACATCATCTACATCCTGGCGGACGATCTGGGGATCGGCGATTTGGGGTGCTACGGTCAGGAAAAGTTCGAGACACCTAACCTCGATCGCCTGGCCGCCGAAGGGATGAAGTTCACTCAGCACTACTCCGGCAGCACCGTGTGTGCTCCAACGCGAAGCGTGCTGATGACCGGGCTGCACACGGGGCACACCCCGGTGCGTGGCAATGCCGAGGTGAAGCCGGTCGGGCAAGAGCCTCTGCCAGGCGACACGGTGACCTTGCCGGAACTGCTGAAGACCGCTGGTTACGCGACCGGGGCGTTCGGTAAGTGGGGCCTGGGATATCCTGGCTCGGAAGGGGATCCGAACCATCAAGGCTTCGACGTCTTCTATGGTTACAACTGCCAGCGGAACGCCCACACCTATTACCCGACCTGGATGTACGACAACCAGACGAAGATTGAATTCGACGGCAAGACCTACTCGCACGATCTGATCATGGATCACGCCTTACAGTTCATCCGCGACAACAAAGACAAGCCGTTCTTCTGCTACTTGCCGATCACCATTCCGCACGCGGCCATGCATGTGTCGGAAGAATACGTGAAGCCATTCCGCGAGAAATTCTCGGAGTTTGAAGACAAGGTTGGCAAGTACGCTGGCCCACCGGTTAAGAACCCAATCGCGGCGTTCGCAGGCATGTGCACCAAGATGGATGACGACGTCGGCCGCGTGATGCACCTGGTGAAGGAGTTGGGGCTGGACGACAACACGATCATTCTCTTCTCGAGCGATAACGGCGCGCATCAAGAGGGTGGCCACGATCCGGTGTTCTTCAACAGCAACGGACCTTACCGCGGTCACAAGCGTGACCTGACCGATGGCGGCATCCGCGCTCCTTTCATGGTGCGTTGGCCAGGCCACGTGAAGGCGGGCACCGAAAGCGATATGATCAGTGCCCATTGGGACGTGTTGCCCACGCTATGTGAACTTGCCGGTGTCGAGGTTCCCACGGGGCTCGATGGCATCAGCATGGTGCCCACGCTGACCGACAAAGGAGACCAGCCGCAGCACGAATACTTGTACTGGGAGTTCTTTGAACGAGGCGGCAAGCGAGCCGTTCGCCTGGGCAAGTGGAAGGGGATTCAGCTGAACATGACCAACAAGCCGAACGCCCCGATCGAGATCTATAACATCGAAGAAGATCTCGAAGAGCAAAACAACGTCGCCGATAAGCATCCCGAAGTGGTTGCCCAGGTGAAGCGAATCTTCGACGAGGCCCACACCGAGAACGATCGCTTCAAGTTCAAGTTCGAACGCAAGTAAGCGGCGTCTGGCAGATCGCCGGCCTTACTTCAAGCGGTCGGCGAACTGCTTGCGGAACTTGTCGACCTTCGGACGGACGACCATCGCACAATAAGGATTGCCTGGGTTATTGGCCAGGTAATCCTGATGGTAGTTCTCGGCCGGGTAGTAGTTGTTGATCTCGGTCACTTCCGTGACGATCGGATCGGCGAAGGTGCCTGCGTCGGTCAACTTCTGAATGAATGCCTCAGCCGTCTCTTTTTGCTGGGGCGAGTGATAGAAGATCGCACTGCGATACTGCGGGCCGACATCGTTCCCCTGACGATCCTTGGTGGTGGGATCGTGCGTCTGGAAGAAGATCTCGAGCAGGTCTTCGTAGCTCACCTCGTCGGCATCGTACGTGATCTGAATCACTTCGGCGTGCCCGGTCGTCTTGGTGCAGACTTGTTCGTAGGTCGGATTGGCCACGTGACCGCCGGCATAGCCAGAGGTGACACTCTGCACGCCACGCAGCTCCAGAAAGACTGCCTCGGTGCACCAGAAACAACCACCGCCGAACGTTGCCGTTTGAATATCTGCCATCGAAGCGCCTTGATCGCGAGAGAGTTCGAAAATCACATCGGGGAAGAGCCCCACGGCGAATTATTCGCCGGCGTGCCCATTAAGCAATGGTTTGAGGTACTGACCGGTATAGCTCGCCTCGCAATCGGCGACTTGCTCCGGCGTTCCGGTCACGATAATCTCACCGCCGCCAGAACCACCTTCGGGGCCAAGATCGATCAGCCAGTCCGCACACTTGATCACGTCCAGGTTGTGCTCGATCACCAGCACCGTGTTCCCCTTGTCGACCAGCCGGCTCAAGACCGACAGCAGCCGACGAATGTCCTCGAAGTGCAGGCCAGTCGTCGGTTCGTCGAGGACGTACAGCGTCGAACCGGTTTCGGTTCGGGCCAACTCGGTCGCCAGCTTGATACGCTGGGCTTCACCGCCGGAAAGGGTCGTGCTGGGTTGGCCAAGCGAAAGGTAGCCAAGGCCGACGTCGCACAAACTGGCCAGCACACGATGAATGGTTGGCACCGCGTCGAAGAACTCGGCCGCTTCTTCGATCGGCAGGTTCAGCACGTCGGCGATCGACTGATCCTTGTATTTGACTCGCAGCGTCTGGCGGTTGAACCGTTTGCCATGGCAAGCGGGACACTCGACGAAGAGGTCTGGCAGGAAGTTCATTTCGATCTTCCGCAAACCTTGTCCCTGGCATTCCTCGCAGCGGCCACCTTTCACATTGAAGCTGAAACGTGACGCTTTGTAGCCATACTGTTTTGCCTGACGGGTTTCGGCGAAAACCTTTCGGATTTCGTCGAACACGCCGGTATAGGTGGCCGGGTTGCTGCGAGGTGTGCGGCCGATCGGCGACTGATCGATCGGGATCACTTTGTCGATCTGGCTTGTACCACGCAAGCTGGTGAACGGCCCAGGCCGCTGCGACGGCTGGCCAAGTCGGCGAAGCAGTGCCGGCGTGATCGTTTCGTTGACGAGCGAACTCTTCCCGCTGCCACTCACGCCGGTCACGCAGACAAACGCACCTAACGGAACCTGCACGCCCACGTTCTTCAGATTGTTGGTGGTGGCACCTTCCAGCGAGATCATCCGCGTCTTGGCAATCTTGCGCCGCGATGGGGGAATCTCGATCTTCTTTCGGCCGGAAAGATATTGGCCGGTGATCGAACCATCGACATCCGAGACCACCGCAGGCGTCCCTTCGGCGATGATCTGCCCGCCACGATGACCTGCCCCAGGCCCCACGTCGACGAGGCGATCGGCGACCCGCATGATCGCTTCGTCATGTTCGACGACGATCACTGTATTGCCATGGTCTCGCAGTTCGACGAGCGCTTCAATCAAGCGATGATTATCACGCGAATGAAGCCCGATCGATGGTTCGTCGAGGATATAGCAGATGCCGACCAGGCCACTGCCGATGCCAGTTGCCAGGCGAACTCGCTGCAGTTCGCCACCGCTGAGCGTATCGGCTGCGCGGTCGAGCGTTAAGTAATCGGCCCCGACCTTCTCGAGGAAGGCGAGACGCTTGGCGATCTCGCGAACGATGGGCGTGGCGATCAGGCTCTCGTGTTCGTCGAACTCAAGTTCATCGAAGAAGCCACGGGCATCGTTGATACTCTTGCGGACGATCTCGTGGATGTTGTGATCGGCGACCCGGACAGCAAGTGCCTCAGGACGCAGTCGTGCACCATGGCAGGCAGGGCAGGGGAGTTTGCCACGGAACTTCGAGAGTTGTTCAAGCCGCTTCTTCCGCGTGGTGGTGACAAACTCTTTCTCCAGAGCGATCAACACGCCGAGGAACTTGTCGCCATCGCCCGAGAGAAGCTTCGTCCGTTGTTCTTCGCTCCAGTCGCTCAGCTTCGACGTGCGATCAACCTTCTGCTTGGTCAGAAACGCATCGAGTCCTTTGCTGAGCTTCGTCAACGAGGAGGCGGTCACGCCCCGCCAAGGTGCGATCGCTCCATCATCCAGCGAAATCTCGCGATCAGGCACAACCAGGTCAGGATCGAACTCTTCGCAAATGCCCAGGCCTTCGCACTTGGGGCACGTGCCGTAGGGGCTGTTGAAGCTGAACGTCCGTGGCTCGATGTCGATAAAGCTCAAGTTGCAATCGACGCAGGCCAGTTCGGTGTTGAAAATCTGATCGATCCAGGTTCCCTTCGGGTGATCTGGGTCGACGACGTCGGTATCGAGGTGGCAAGACAGCAGTCGGCCGTCACCCAGTTTCAGGGCCATCGCTACCGAGTCGCTCATGCGCGAGCGAAGGCCTTCGCGGATGATGATTCGGTCGACGACCGCTTCGATGGTGTGATTCTTCTTCGGATTGAGTTCCGGGACTTCGTCGATCTGATAGACCTCGTCATCGACGCGAACTCGCAGCAAGCCTTCGCGTCGGATCCGATCGATGACTTCTTTGTGTGCCCCTTTGCGGCCTTGGACCATGGGGGCCATGATCATCAGCTTCGTTTCTTCAGGCAGGGCCAGAAGGCGATCCTGAATTTGTTCGGCCGTTTGCTGCGTGATCTCGAGACCGCACTTCCAGCAGTGAGGCTGCCCGAGGCGTGCCATCAGCAGACGCAGGTAGTCGTAGATCTCGGTGATCGTGGCGACGGTACTGCGTGGGTTCTGGCTGCCGGTTCGCTGGTCGATACAGATGGTGGGCTGAAGGCCGACGATCAGATCGACGTCGGGGCGTTCCATCTGGTCCAGAAACTGCCGGGCATAGACCGACAAGCTTTCGACATATTGCCGCTGTCCTTCGGCGTATAAGGTGTCGAGCGCCAGAGAGCTTTTCCCGGAACCGCTTGGACCGGTGATGACAATCAACTGGTCCCGGGGCAGGTCGATATCGACGTTCTTGAGATTGTGGACACGGGCCCCGCGAACGCTAATGCAAGAAGCATCTTGGGTCGGATCGATGGCAGACAGCTTGTCTCGATGAAAATCCACGATGGCAGACAATCATGCTGGGCTGGAAAGACCGGGCCACACGCCTGCCCCTGCCATGGGGCAAACCCGACCTTAAAGGTATAAATGACGAGCGCTAATTCAGTTCAGGCTAACAGGGCCCGTCAGAGGTGGCAACTAGAGGTTAAGGGCCGAACCACTTACGTGGGAGATGCCGCAACACCTTAGGTGAATTGTCAGCGTCTGCCGACCGCGCCGAACTTAGGCCTCTACTGGGAGTTACGGCCGATGGGCGATATCTTAAGGGGCGTAGCCGAAAGGGAACGATTCAGGGGCTGCAACCGGATGTGATTTGCCTTGCGAACCGCATCAACACCGGAAAACGAGAGGCGTCCCGCAGAAGGAACCATGCGAAGTTTCATGAATTACAACGAGCGAGAAGAGCGGCTTCTGGCGCCCTACGCGCTGCGGAGCCGACAATCGCGCGGTCGCGAGTTCGATGAGCCCGACCACCCTTACCGCTCGCCATTTCAACGCGATCGCGACCGGATCATCCACAGCAGTTCCTTCCGCCGACTGGCCGACAAGACGCAAGTCTTCATGAACATCAGCGACTATCATCGGACGCGTCTGACGCACACGATCGAAGTCGTCACCATTGCCCGCACGATCGGCCGCAGCCTGGGCCTGAACGAAGAATTGATCGAAGCACTGGGCTATCTGCACGATATCGGCCATCCACCGTTCGGCCATACAGGCGAAGACGTGCTGAAGGAATGCATGGTCGACTGCGGCGGTTTCTCGCACAACGCGTTCGGCCTGATCCTGGTAAAGCACCTGGAAGTTCGCAGTCCCCATTACGACGGATTGAACCTGACGTACGAGGTTCTGGAAGGGCAGCATACCCGCGTCGACAAGCGTCAGATGACCTTTCTGCGGCCGCTGCTGGAAGCCCAGACGGTCGAATCGTGCGACAGTATCACCTACGACGCGCACGATGCCGACGACGCCTTAAAGCTGGGACTGGTCACCTTCGACGAGTTGATGCAGATTCCACTGTTTGCGCAAAGTGCCGAACGGGTCTATCAGCGCTACGGCGAACTGACAGGACGCCGGCTGCGGAAGCTGGTCATTCGACAACTGATCGACCTGCAAGTGACCGACGTGACCGAGACGGCGCTGGAGCGTCTGGCGAAGTGGAATCCGCAGACGCCGGAAGAGGCGGAGATGTGCGAACCGATCGTCACCGTCAGCGATGATCTGCGTGCGCAAAAGACGCAGCTCGAACAGTTTCTGTTCCATCGTGTTTACCGCCATCCCGACATCGTCGAGTTCCGCGACCGGGGCCAGGACCAGCTTCGGCGGATGTATGACGGGTACCTTCGACGGCCGGAACTGATTCGCGGAAAGCTGGCGGAATGGGTCGACGTTTGGGGGCTGCCTCGGACGGTCGGCTATTACATCGGAACGATGACCGACTCCTACTGCCAACGGGAGTTTGACGCCCATTTTCGGTAGTCTATGGGGATGCTTTCCGAAGAATTGCGGAGTAGAATACGCACTCGGAATAGTGAACAGGTTTATCTTTTAAGGGGAGCTCGACCTGCCTGAATGGGGGTTGCTGGCGCAACCGCCTCGTATCGGGTCGGCTCCTGCAGGGTCTCTCGTGGCGCTGATCGTTCTTAGAATCGTTTTCATCCTGGTGGCGGCCGGGGTGGGCATCACCGTCATCCAGGTAGATGCCTTTCGTAGCGCGCTGCAAGATCAGCCCTTCTGGGCTTTTATCGGGGTGTTGATCCTGGCGTTTGGTGTCATCGGCATCGATATCGGCGTCAAGAACAAGCGATACGACACCATCTCAGGCGTCTACTTTGGTCTGCTGGTCGGACTTTCCTTAACGTATATCCTCGGGCTCATTACGCAGGTCTGGTTCCCTACGGAAAACCCTGGCGCCGTGACGGCTCACCGGGCACTTCAGTTGGTGGTGGGGATGGTGCTGTGCTATTCCTGTATCAGCCTCGTGCTGCAAACCAAAGATGACTTCCGCTTCATCATCCCTTACGTCGAATTCGCCAAGGAAGTGAAGGGGCCGAAGCCTTACGTGCTGGATACCAGCATCGTGATCGACGGCCGGATCGCCGACGTGGTCGAGACCGGGTTCTTCGACAACGTGCTGATCATGCCTCGGTTCGTTTTGGCGGAGTTGCAGGGCATTGCCGACAGCAGCGACAAGCTGAAGCGCAGCCGTGGACGTCGCGGGCTCGACATCTTGAATCGCTTGCGAAACAACGATCAGGTCGACCTGAAGATCCACGACCGCGAAACGCCCGACATGGAAGGGCAGCCGGTCGATATGAAGCTGGTCCTTCTGGCGAAACTGCTGGAAGGGAAGATCGTCACCGGCGACTACAACTTGAACAAAGTGGCCAAGCTGCATAACGTCGAGGTGATCAACCTCAACGAAATCGCCAACGCCCTGAAACCCGTCTTTTTGCCAGGCGAACATCTTTCGGTTCGGATTGTCAAAAAGGGGGAAGAAGACAGCCAAGGGGTTGGTTACCTGGACGACGGCACGATGATTGTCGTCGAAGGTGGTCGCGATCACATCAATTCGCAGGTCCGCATTCTGGTTACCAGTGTGCTGCAGACCAGCGCTGGCCGCATGATCTTCGGTCGCTACGAATCGCTCGAAGGGGGCGGATCTGGCGGTCACAAGACTCATGCGAATACCTCGGCCTAACCCTGGCCCACGTACCGAACTACATTCGTCTCCTGTTATCTGAAGCAATCGCGTGACTGATTCCGAAAAGCCTGAAACTCCCGCCGCCGGCGACAATCGCAGCCTTCAATTGGCCACGGCCGCCGCGCAAGTGATTGAAGACAACAAGGGACGCGATATCTGCATCCTCGACATGCGGCACCTGACGCCGATCTTCGACTACTTCGTCATTGGCACCGGTGGCAGCCGCCGCCAATTGCACGCCATGAGCGAAGAGATCGACGACAAGCTCGAAAAAGAGATGGGCGACCGCCGCATGGGCCGCGAGGGATACGACGAAAGCCGTTGGATCCTGCTGGACTATGGAACGGTCGTGTGTCACCTCTTCGACGAAGAGACCCGCGAGTACTTCCAACTGGAGCAGTTGTGGGGCGACGCCAAGAAGGTTGATATGACCAACATCCTTCGCAGCCCCGGCGAATAGTCTTTCCCCGGGTCCCCTTGGGACCGTATCTGGGTGATAATCGGAAACTGAGGCCTATCTGATCCAAGGTCGCTTGTTTCGCGTCTTTCCGTCCCCTCGCCCCTTTGGCGAGAGGGTTAGGGTGAGGGGTGAAGCAAGTACCAGCGTTCCAAATAGGTTCAGAGGTTGGCTCTCGATGGATGTCGAGAAGATGCGTCGACGCTTCTCTACAATTTGGCATCGAGGTCTGTAATCCCTCACCCTGGCCCTCTCCCTTCGAGGGAGAGGGGACAAGAAGAGTTACGACAGAATTTTTCTCTAAGCCAAGCTATGAACATTCTTGCTCTGTTGCGTGCCCGGTTTCAGCCTGTCCTTCAGCCGATGACGGACGATGTTGCTCCGTTGCTGGACATGATCCGCCCGGCTGGCGATCCGAAGTTTGGCGACTACCAGGCCAACTTTGCGATGGGCCTGGCCAAGAAGGTGGGCAAGTCGCCACGTGACCTGGCCGCCGAGATCGTGGCCGCGGTTCAGCTCGACGACTTGTGCGAAACGCCGGAAGTCGCCGGACCAGGCTTCATCAACTTGAAGCTGCGCGACTCGTGGATTCAACAGCAGCTCGATTCCGCCCAGGCCGATCCGCGCCTTGGGGTCGACAAGACCGAGACCGCCAAGACCTACATCGTCGACTACTCTTCGCCGAACGTTGCCAAGCCGATGCATGTCGGGCACATCCGCAGCACGGTGATCGGCGACGCGATCTGCCGAACTTTGAAATTCATGGGGCACAACGCCATCAGTGATAACCATCTCGGCGACTGGGGAACGCAGTTCGGGATGATCATTTATGGTTATAAGAACTTTGCTGACGCCGATGCCTACAAGGCGGCCCCGGTGCCTGAGCTGTCGCGAATCTATCGCGTCGTGCGTGGCTTGATGGACTACTTCGACGCCAAGAAGGAACTGCCGACGCTCGAGGCGAAGTTGGCCGAGCGCACCACGGAATGCGAAGCACTGAAAGCGGCCGGCGAACCTGCCGACAAGGCAGAAGCGAAGAAGCAGAAGAAAGAGCTTGGTCGCCTGCAATCGCAGATGGACGACTTGACCAAAGACATCGCCGCCACGCAGGCCAAGATTGCCAAGACCGAAGACTCACCGCAAGCAAGCGCGATGGCTGCCCAGCATGCCAACATCGCCGAGGCCGTTCTGCAAGAGACGGTCAAGCTGCACCAAGGGGACGAGCAGAACCTGGCGTTGTGGAAAGAGTTTCTGCCTTACTGCGAAGACGAAATCAAACGCGTCTACGAACGGCTGAAGGTCACCTTCGATTACCAGCTGGGCGAAAGCTTCTATCACGATCGCCTGGCATCGGTGGTCGAAGAGTTTGAGAAAAAGGGCTTGGCGAAGGAGTCAGAAGGGGCGACGTGCGTCTTCCTGGATGGCTTCAAGGCTCCGATGATCATCCGCAAGCGAGATGGTGCGTTCCTCTATTCGACGACCGACCTCGCCACGATTCAGTACCGCATGGAAACGTGGAAGCCTGACGCGATTCTGTACGTCGTCGACTTCCGCCAGGGCGAGCACTTCGACAAGTTGTTTGCCGCGACAAGGCTGTGGGGCTTCAACGACATCGAGCTGAAGCATGTCAGCTTCGGTACCGTGATGGGGGACGATGGCAAGCCGTTCAAGACCCGTTCCGGCGATACGGTCGGGCTGGAAGGCTTGCTGGACGAAGCCGTTGCGCGAGCCTTCAAAGTGGTGAGCGACGCCGACGATGCCGCTCCGGAAGGTCCTTCACTCGACGACGCCCAGCGGAAGCAAATTTCGGAAACGGTGGGGATCGCCGCGCTGAAGTATGGCGACCTGTCGCAGAACCGCGAGTCGGACTACAAGTTCAGCTACGACAAGATGCTGGCCCTGCAGGGGAACACGGCGACCTACATGCAGTACGCGTATGCTCGTGTGCAAAGCATCTTCCGTCGCGGTGAAGTCGACATCGCAACGCTACGAACCAGCGGCGCGAAGATCGTCATCGAGCATCCTGCCGAACGTCAATTGGCGATCGCTGTGCTGCGGTTCTCGGAAGCCCTGGACGATGTTCTGGCCGACTATCGCCCGAACTACCTGACGAACTACTTGTTCGATCAGTTGGCCAAGTCGTACAGCACGTTCTTCGATCAGTGCAAAGTGCTGAAGGCAGACACTGAAGAGCAGAAGAACAGCCGGCTCTTGCTTTGCGATTTGACCGCTCGGGTGTTACAACAAGGCCTGAATCTGTTGGGCATCGATACCGTCGAGAAGATGTAGTTGCCAGGGAGGCAGCATGCCAAGGAAGGGTTCCAAGAAGACCTCGCTCCAGTTCGCGTTGAATGCCGTCTATCACGGGCACTCGCGCGACGTGCTGCAAAGCTTCCCCGATGAAGTGGTCGACTGCGTGGTGAGCAGCCCTCCTTACTTCCAGCAGCGAAACTACGACGGCGACGACCAGATCGGTCAAGAGACCTCGCCGGAAGAGTATGTCCAGAGCCTGGTCGAAGTCTTCCGCGAAGTGCGCCGGACGCTTAAAGAAACCGGCGCTTTGTGGCTGGTGCTCGGCGACAAATACCTCGACGGCGAATTACTTGGTCTGCCATGGCAAGTCGCGTTAGCTTTGCGTAGCGATGGCTGGAAGCTGCGCAGCGATGTGATCTGGCACAAACCCAACGCCATGCCCAGCAGCGTGAAGACGCGCCCCACAACCGATCACGAGTATGTCTTTCTACTGGTGAAGAACAACCAGTACTTCTACGACGCCGACGCCATTCGCGAGCCACACGTTACCTTCAGCGAGAACAGCAAGAT
The DNA here is from genome assembly GCF_040718835.1 of Bremerella sp. JC817. NCBI lineage: Bacteria > Pseudomonadati > Planctomycetota > Planctomycetia > Pirellulales > Pirellulaceae > Bremerella > Bremerella sp. JC817. Next base: position 947,523 of record NZ_JBFEFG010000280.1, read on the forward strand.
GAAGGGGGGCCGCAACCACTTTCATCGTCGCGGAAGCACGCCAGAGGCGGGCAAGAATGGAGGCAGCAGCAATCTGCACGATGCTCGCTGGGACCAGGCCTTTCATCCCAAGGGACGCAACAAGCGGACGGTCTGGTCGATTCCGTTGTCGAAGTTCCGCGACGCGCACTTCGCCGTCTTTCCAGAGACCTTGGTTGAAACCTGCATCAATGCGACCTGCCCGGAAGATGGCGTCGTGCTCGATCCGTTTCTGGGAAGTGGTACCACGGCGCTCGTTGCTCAGCGTTTGGGACGAAGCTATCTCGGCATCGATCAATCGCAGAAGTACGTCGAGATGGCGAAGGGGCGTCTTGCGGATGCCAGCCGCGGGCAGATGAGCCTGCCTGGCGTCGCGAAGCAATAGCGAACGAGTGGCCGGTTAAGCCGTCTTGGGGGAGGCAGGCGATCGCGATTTCCACGCCACCCAGGCAATCGCCACGATCGTTCCCAAAAGCACGCAGCCCAGCAGCGGCAAGCTGTGCGTCAGCTTCATCCAGCCAAAGCTTTCCAGGTACAAGTACCAGCGACGTGGTGGATCAGGCCGAACGACCGGCGTCAACAACAAACCGACAAAGAAGCTCGCGACGATCAGGGCCAGGGCGACATGGCTTCGCCGCAGATAGCTAATCGCCACCAGGGCCAGCAATGTGCCTGGCAGGTATTGAAGGTAGGGGAGCGAAGCGAAGACGACCTGACCACGAAAGGCGGCGAAGAGTCCGAGCACGAGGGCGATCAGGCCGAGTTTCCACGCCGGTGTGACCCAGTCGACGGGGGCTCGATCTGGAGCGGTTTCAAAGTCCATGGAAGTACCTTCGCAGAATCGCTGGCGGACGAAAGCAACTGCCAGTCAGCTTCGCATGATTCCGCGGATCCGGCAACGATTTTGCCGGATCGGATGCGTTCGGCCTACTTCATCGGTTCGGCCGTAGGGATCTTCAGCTTCGTCGGATCAAGCTCGACATGCTTGATCGTTTCGCGGCGATAGGTGTAGACGATATGCACCTTGCCGTCGGCAGTCTGAATGACGGCCGGGTACGAGTACTCGCCAGGCTGGCGTTCCAAGGTCAGTAGCGGATGCCAGGCCTGACCATCTTCCGAGATCGCCACGTTCAGCATGTTACGACCGGCGGGAAAATCCGATTCACGAACGGTGTGGTTGTAGACCAGCAGTTGGCGACCATCGGCCAGCGTGACCGCATCGGTTCCGGAATTTGGGTTCGGCAGTTCGGTCGGGCTAAGGGCGCTCCAGGTCTTGCCACCATCTTGCGACCAGCCGGAAGCAACGACGTTTTCTCGTGTTCGGCAAAGGATCTGCATCCGGCCATCCTGATAGGTCAGGATGCTAGGCTGGATGGCATTGAACAGTTTGGCGTCGTTGATCGGGCCGATCACTTCCCAGGTTTGACCTAGGTCTTTAGTCGCCTCGAAGTGGACTCGCCAGCCCTTGGTCTCGGTGCTGGAAGGACACAAAATCGTGCCATCCGCCAACTGGATCGGCTTGTTCTTCACAGGGCCCAGCAAGTGACCGATCGCTTCGTTCTCGCCCAGTCGCTTGGGCTCGCTCCAGGTCGCGCCGTTGTCGGTCGATGTCATCAGCATGCCCCACCAACTGGTTGGGCTGGGGCCGACTTTATAGAACAGCATCAGCGGTCCTTCTTTCGGTTGAAAGAGGATCGGGTTCCAGGTTGGGTAACGCAGTTCTTCCGATTCGACGCCATTGGCGACCTCAACCGGAGTGGTCCAGCCTTCGGGCGTGTGACGGGAAACCCAGATGCCGACGTCTGGGTTCTTTTCATGCGTTCCGCCAAACCACGCCGCAACCAGGCCTTCTGGCGTTTCGACGATGGTCGAAGCGTGGCTGTTGGGGGTTGGGCGGTTCTCGGCCGGAAAGATGTATTCAGACATGACAAACGCTGGCGTCTCGGGGCCGACGACGTTTGGCAGCTTCGGTGCCTTGGCATCCGCGGCTTGAACAAGGTGGGTGCCGGCCAGTAGCGAGGCTACCAGGGCAACGATTCCGATTGATTTTAAGGTCAGGTTCATGGCAATGCTGAGCAGTCGTTTGGGACTGGAAGTCTTGAGAGCAAGTGGGGCGGGGTGCGCGATGGGTTCACGCAGATGCACCAATGTTCGGACATTCGGCCAACCGTGTCAAAGCGAATCGGACAGGCAAAATTTGATCGGTCGAGATTTGTTCAAATCTACCCTAAGAAATGCGCGCACGAAAAAACCCTCGGAGGGAAGATCCATCCGAGGGTTTTGATGGTTTTGGCGGTTAAACCGGGCGAATTACATGGTGCCCAGCTTCTTGACCAGGTCGGCAGCACGGGCCGAGTAGCCAGCTTCGTTGTCGTACCACGAGACAACCTTGACCAGCTTGCCGCTGATGACCGCGGTGAACGGAGCAGCGAAGATCGAGCTGTGTGGGTCGCCGATGATGTCGGACGAGACGATTGGGTCTTCGGTGTAAGCCAAGATACCCTTCATCGGACCTTCAGCGGCAGCCTTCATGGCAGCGTTGATTTCTTCGGCGGTGGCTTCCTTCGACAGGTTAGCGGTCAGGTCGACGACGCTACCGGTTGGGACAGGAACTCGCATGGCGATACCGGTCAGCTTGCCCTTCAATTCCGGAATGGCCAGAGCCACTGCCTTGGCAGCACCGGTCGAGGTCGGAATGATGTTCTGGGCAGCAGCGCGAGCACGGTAAGGATCTTTGTGTGGCAGATCCAGAACCTGCTGATCGTTGGTGTAGGCGTGGATGGTGGTCATCAAGCCGTTTTCGATACCGAACGAATCGTTCAGGACCTTGGCGACTGGAGCCAGGCAGTTGGTCGTGCAGCTGGCGTTCGACACGGTGGTCATGTCGGCAGTCAGCTTGTCGTCGTTCACGCCCAGAACGCAGGTCAGATCTGGTTCGTCCTTGGCAGGAGCGGACAGGACAACCTTGCGGGCACCAGCGTCGAGGTGCGAGTCGTAGCCTGGCTTATCGCCGGTCTTCTTGCCGGTGAAGACACCGGTGCTTTCCAGAACAACGTCAACGCCCAGATCGCCCCAAGGAAGGTTGGCTGGGTTACGTTCTTCCAGAACCTTGATCTTCTTGCCGTTGACGGTCAGGCCTTCGCTGTCGAATTCGACCGTGCCTGGGAAGCGGCGGTGGGTGCTGTCGTACTTCAGCAGCGTCGCCAGCATCTCGTTGTCGGTCAGGTCGTTGATAGCGACGACCTCGAATTCCTCAGGACGAGCGATCATGTTGCGGAAGGTGAGTCGACCGATGCGTCCAAAACCGTTGATTGCAACCTTTACTGCCACGGTACGTAATCTCCTGAGGGGGTAACTTCTGCGAGCAGCGAGCGATTCGCTGCAAACTATTCGATGGTTGTGGTCTTCTCGGGAAGATCCCGAGTGGGGTGTATTCCCGGCGTTATAGCACGCATCGTACGCGTGCCCAAGCGGGCAAGACATCCGTGCCCAGAAAACCTAGCTTCTGCGCCAAGTGAAAAACGCTCGAAGAGCGGTGGCTTCGCCAGTGAAGGCGATTATACGACCCCTTAATTTGATACACAAGCGGCGTAAGGGGATCCGTCTAGAAGTGGGGCAACTGGCTTGCTAGGGGTGCGATCGGCCCGATAAAGCCGCTTTAGTGTGCACGAAGATGCCTCAGGTATAGGCAGAAATATTGCTTCTTCAGATATTCATCTGATTTTTCATCCGCCGAGAATGGTGTCCCTCGGCGAGCGAAGCGAATCGGAACCGAATCGAGCCCTTTATCGAGCCAGCGCGGCCGAATGATCGTGCGTGAGAGAATTGTCCGCGATCTTACCCGACAATGGTTGGTCGGTATCTGACATCGCGTCGGGAGGGGTGATCGAACTGCCGAATATCTTATGAATCCCGAACAAAATCGCGAAGACCGCACCCCAGGCCAACGGATACATCAGGATGCCTGGCCCCAGAACAAAGGCCCCCAGCACACACCATAGGGCGGCAATCGACGCTAAAAGAGATACCAATTTCATAGCTATTCATCTCCTTGGCGAAGCAGCGAACGTTTCACTCCTCGAAACGACCAGTTGGCCACTCTGGTAAATAGTGCCGCATTGGTGGCCATCTATGGGAATTATACGCTCCGGGTAGCAAGGGGGACCACACAAACTTTTCCAGCAAATCCGAGTCCAAATGTCGCTGTGGTCGCAATATATGGCTCTCACGCAGTAATTTATGGCCTTCTTGTCTGGGTTTTCGGTTGTTGGGTCGGTTATCTTAGGCGGTCAACTAGCAATGCCGCGGCAATCCGAGGGAGGAACCCGAATGAGCGACACCCAAGATAAACCCCATACCGACAACAGCATGCGAGGTCTGATCCTCATCCTGGTGGGCATCTTCTTAGGTGTGACGCTGGGCCTGGTCTATGGGAAGTCGATGTGGCTGGCCTCGGAAGGTCCCGAGAAGCAACTGACTCGTCTCGAGAAAACGATCGAGCAAAAAGAGGCGGACGCTGCCAGGTTCCGCGAGCAAGCGAAGACCGAGACCGATCCGCAAGAAGTTCAGCGGCTCAATAAAGAGGCCGACCGTCTGGAAGGGCAGTTGCCCAAGATCCAGGCCCGCATCGACGCGACCCGCGATACGGTCCAGGAGGTCGAGAAAGAAAAGGCTGCCGGCAACCTCGGCGTGCCGCAAGGCATTTACATCATCTGCGAGTTCTGTGGCGACTTGTTCCTGCAGGTCCTCAAGTTGTTGGTCATTCCGCTGGTGGTCACCAGCATGATCAGTGGGATCACTTCGCTGGGGGACGTTCGCAAGATGGGCCGCGTCGGTTTGTCGACGATCATCTATTACTTTAGCACCGGGGCGATCGCGGTATTCATCGGCATTCTGCTGGTGGTCATCATTCAGCCAGGGAACTCGGCCGACGATACCTTCGCGTATCGAACCGACTCGGTCGAAGCGAAGCAAGGGCAGACGACCATTGAAGTCTTCCTCGATGTCTTCCGTGGTCGTGAAGGAGATCCTGGCAGTGGTATGTTCCCGTCGAACTTGTTTCTGGCGGCGACCAACACCAACGTGCTGGCGTTGATCGTGTTCGCAATCGTCTTTGGTGGTGCTTTGACGACGCTCGGGGAGGAAGGGATGCTAGTCATCCGCTTCTTCAACGTCTGCAACGAGGCGGTCATGAAGATGGTGCACATGGTGATGATGTTTGCGCCGATAGGTATCTTCGGGCTGGTCTCTTCCAACATCGCCAAGAACGGCGGCGCGGCAGGCTTCCTCGAACAGCTGCAAGCGATCGGCTGGTACGTCGGAACGGTGGTGATTGGTTTGCTGTTGCACTCGATCGTGCTGGCTACGCTTCTGTGGGCGTTGGGCAAGCGGAATCCGTTCGTGTACACGTTCAACTTGTTGCGGGCCTTGTTGACCTCGGTCAGTACCGCCAGCAGCGCGGCGACCTTGCCGGTGACGATGGAATGCGTGGAAGAGAACAACGGCGTCTCGAATCGCTCGGCTTCGTTCGTGTTGCCATTGGGGGCAACCATCAACATGGATGGTACCGCGTTGTATGAAGCAGTCGCGGTGATCTTCATCGCCCAGACGCTCGGCATTCATCTCGATATGGCCGACCTGGTGATCATCTTCCTGACGGCGTCGCTGGCGGCGGTTGGTGCGGCCGGTATTCCGGAAGCTGGCCTGGTGACGATGGTCATCGTGCTGCAAGCCGTGGGGCTGCCATTAACCGGTATCGGTACGATCCTGGCGATCGACTGGTTCCTGGATCGCTTGCGAACGACTGTCAACGTCTACGGCGACGCTTGTGGTGCCGGGATCATCGACACGATGGTCGTGCAGAAACAGCAAGCCGAGGCAGAAGCGGCCGCGGCGCCTGGTTAGCCGGACGAAGGCATTTCGCGAAAACCAAGCACCCGGCGAATCTCCGCCGGGCTGGTGATGCCGGCCGCAAGCATGGCTTCGGCTTGCTCCCACCGCGAAGCCATGCCTGCTTCATGAGCCCAGGCTTCAATCATGGCCGTTGTCGCCGACTCGAGTTCGGCTTGGGCCAATCGATGCTTGTGCGGGACGAGCCATTCCCCGAGAAGCGTTCGTCCCAGGTAGCCGGTGCCTCGGCATTTCTCGCAGCCGACCGGCTGACGCATCCCTTCCAGGCGGAAGCCGTATCGCTGCGGCTCTTCGCAAGCAACCGCACAGTCGCACAGCTTGCGAACCAGCCGTTGATGCAGCACGCCGAGTAAGGCCGACTGGATCATGTAGGTGGGAATGTTCATGTCGATCAGTCGTCGGATCGCTTCGGCAGCGCTGCCGCTGTGAAACGTGCTGACGACTAACTGCCCGGTTAAGCTGGCCTGCATGGCCGTTTCGACGGTGACCGGATCACGCATCTCGCCGACCAGGATCACTTCCGGATCTTGTCGCATCAGGCTGCGAAGTCCCGTGGCGAAATCGAACCCGGCCGAAGGACGGATGTGACTTTGCGAGATGCCTGGGATTTCGGTTTCGATCGGATCTTCCAGGGTGACGATGCTGCGTCCGCCATCTTCCAGCGAGTCGATATGTCGCAAGCAGGCATAAGCAGTCGTCGACTTGCCGCTGCCAGCTGGTCCGGCGATCAGGATCATGCCGGATGACTCTTGCAGCAGGCTGGCCAGTTCGCTGGTGGTGGCGGTGTCGAGCCCGAGATCTTCCAGGTGATGCAGCGTTTCTTTCTGCCACAAGATACGAATGACGACCCGTTCGCCATGCAGGGCCGGGAAGGTGCTCACGCGAACTTCGTGTCCATGGGAAAGCTCGCTGACGCGGCCTTCCTGCGGGATGTCGGTGCGATAGGTGAGCAGGCCTGCCATGATCTTCAGCCGAGCAGACGTGTCGGTTTTCTCGCCACGCGGAAGATTGCCGACCGTTTGCAGCACCCCATCGATTCGCAGCTTCACGTCGAAGCCTTGCGCGGTCGGCTGCAAGTGAACGTCGCTGGCTTCCAATTGGATCGCGCCAGCCAGCAAGGTCTCGACCACACCTTCGGCGTAGGTGTCTTTGGTGCGGTCGTGGCGGAGTAGTTGCTGGTGAAGTTCAGACAGTTGCATCGGATAGTTCGCCCTGGGGGAAGAGGTCTCTCAGTCTATCGTCGCTTGCCAGGCGATGACAAACAACCCAACCGCAAAACACCACCACGCGAACCAGTGCAGGCGACCACGCTGGACCACCTTGATCAGCAGCACCAGCGAGAACCATCCCACCACAAACGAAATGGCCGCACCCAGCAGCAGTAGCCAAGCCGGTGTTTTCGAGGCGTGGTCCCAGTCGCCGATGCTCTTGGCGACTTTCAACGTGATGGCACCCAGAATGGCCGGGACCGCCATCAGGAACGAGAACGTCGCGGCCCCTTCGCGGGAAAGCCCCAGGGCCTGGCCGCTGCAAATGGTCGAACCGCTGCGCGAAATGCCGGGCAAGATTGCCAACGCTTGGGCACAGCCGATCCACCAGGCTTGCGACCACGAGGTTTGTTCGTAGGTTCGTTCTGTCTGCGGAAGTCGCTGCGACAGAAGCAGAATCGTTCCGGTCACCAGAAAACAAATTCCGGCGACCAGCGGCGACTCGAGCAGCGAGTCGGTATCGGTTGCCTTCAAAACCAACGCCGCGATCACGGCCGGAATGGTCGCGACCACCAGCAACAACAAAAGCCGCCGGTCTTTGGTCAGGGCTTCGTAAAGCTGCTGACGATAGACCACCAGGATCGATCCTAACGTGCCGGCATGCAGCACGATGTTCAGCCCCACCAGGTCGAAGTGGTCGGCGTCGGCATCGAGCAGCGTGGCCAACACCACCAGGTGCCCTGACGAACTGATCGGCAGGAACTCGGCGACGCCTTGGACGATCGCCAGCACGATGATCTGCCAGACAGGTAAATCCACGAAAGATACTTCCCGAAGTCGAATCGTTTGCACATACGTGCCAAAGAGAGCGCTTTCCGATGAAAGCCGAGGCACAAGATAGTTTTCGCCGTAGAGAAAGAAGCGGCGAGTGAGGCCTGGTGGTTTGTCAGGCTCGGCACCGATCGCAATCGTTGCGATCGGCAGATCCGGCATGTTCGTTACGGAGATTCTTCCGCAGCAGGTTCGCTTGCCGGCGTGACTGGTTCAGCAACCGCCAGCGGAGCGACCTCGATGTAGCGAACTACTGTTCCGATTCGTCCGGAACCATGGGCGTCGATCAGCAAGCGATAACGGCCGGGCTCTTGTGGCAAATCGACCGGAATCGAGACCCGGCCGTCGGAGTTGGTCGAAAGACGTGGCTGCCACAAGATCGGTTGCGGAAGCAGCTTTCGGCGAAGCGATTCCGATTCCGCTGGGATCGGATTATCGGCTGTCTGGGCCTTCAGTTCCATCGCTCGGCGTGGTTCCTGCATGCCCATTCCTTCCATCCCCATGCCTCGCATGTCACCGATGCCGCTCATGCCGGCATCGGCGGCTCGGGCCTGACTTCGCATCGCTCCCGGCATGCCTGCGCCAGGCATCGCACCGCCATAGCCACCCTTGGCGAGATTGTCGACGCTTGGTCGGCCCGTCTTCAAATTGATTTGTTGCTGTTCGAGTGCGATGCCATTGCGTTGGAACTCTGCCGCCGGCTGCAGCAGCTTCGCCGCGCTGACTTTCGGAGCACCTTTTCGTAGGGCACCATCTGGCAGCGAGCGTTCTTCGATAATCGCTTTCGCGTCGCTCAAGTCGTGGCGGTCGGCCATCATTGGTTTGGCGATCGGTTCGTTCAGCGCGACCATGTCAGGGATCGCCTTCGTCGTGCTCATGCTCGGCAGCGAAAGGTTCAGCGACATCATGCCCCACAGTATCGCGCCGAGGGCGACCAGCAGGCCAGGACCCCAAACCTTGATCTTCGACATGCCTTGCAGCACGGCCAAAGCGATCAAGCAAACAATCAGCACACTGCCGGCGATCGACAGAAGCCAACTGGAGGTGAGGCGAACTTGTTCGAGCTGATTCTCCCAGTCCGAATGCAGGGCAGCGATCGCCTTCTGATAGTCGGTCGCGATCGCCTTCTTGTTACTGCGTCGTAGCAAGGGAAGATCGACTGAGGTGTCAGGCAACGCATCGGCTGCTGGAGCCATCCCGAACGCCATGGCTCCCATGGAATCGACTTGCGTGGCATCGTTTCGCCACGACGAAAGGGCGAGCACCTGGTCGAACCAGACGGTGTCTTGTTCCAAATCGCGAACGTTGTCAGGCATGCCGGCAGCACCGCGAGGAACCTGAACGCGACGATTGAGGAACAGTTCCCCTTCCAGTCCCAGCGGTTGCTGCGATTGGGGAAGAACGTCCGACAAACGTTCCATCTGCACACCCAGCGTGGCCGGGGCAGGGGAATCGTATTCGTCGGTAACCGCAACTTGCAGATCTAGCTTTTGACCTGGCTGGGCGACCGTTGGCAGGCCATCGACAGCGATGTCGTACCGTTGAACCGGAATGCGATAGATGATGCGTTCCGCAATCAACTGCGGCTTCTGATCGGCGGTATCCTCGTCGTTCTCTTCCTGCGGGATGCTATAGAGCCGGACTCGCTGAGCACCGGTGGCCTCGGCAGGCAGATCGAGCTGAACCGGCTGCGTGATCGGAGCGTTTACGCCGACGTTCCAGACGTTATGTCCGATCGTGGCGTAGTCGTCACCGGCAACCAGCGCGAGCGTGGTGTTCGGCTGGGCGACGCGGACTTCTACTTCCAGTGGCTGGTCGGCGGGAGCGACCCCATTGTTGATTTGCAACGCGGCTGGCAATGGAAGGGCCTGAGCGATCGACTGCTGGATCGAATCTTTCGCGGTTTCGGAAACTTCCAGCGTGTAATCTTGCATCGCTTCAGGAACGAACTCGAAGTAGCCGTATGCCTGCTCTGGCTTGTTGCTGGCAGCGACCTGAGCTTCCGGGGCACCGTTGATCTGAAACTGCGGAGCTGTCTCCGGCTGATCGGCATCGACCCGGTTGGCCATGTAACGCAAGCGGTTTTTCACGCCGGCGACCAACTGGCCACCTTCCGGTTTCGCTTCGACGGGAGGCAACGCTGTGGCACGACTCAATAACGCAGCGCGGGCATTGTTGGATAGATTGTTACTGTAGACACTCTCGTATCGACGCTGCGACTCCGCGAGGTAAGCGTCGTCGCCGTTCAGGTGATTGTCGACGACCGGGACGGCCCGCTGCTGATAAGCGTTTTGAAGCTGCGGACTTTGCACACCGAGTTCGACGATCGGCGTTCGTTCGTCCGCCGGCAGCATCATTTGCCCTTGCGCGACACCCTTCAGCGTCGAACTCTCGGCACTGGCGATATGATTTTTGGGACCACCCTGGGCGAAGCTCCAGACGAAGTCGACATTGGCCGACTGGTCTCGATTGGTTTGTGGATCGAGGACGACCGCGCGGAAGTTGAGAAGCTCGCCCGGCTCGACCATTTCGCGATCGGTTTGCAGCACCGCAATTGGTTTCGGCGGAGCGACGGCCAGGTCGAGACCCAGTTCGCTCTTCGATTGGCCATGCTTGGCAACCACTTCCAGCTTGGCGGCGCTCGAAACTTCGTCAGGTGGAATCTGGCAAACGACCTGGCCGTTGACCGCTTGCGTCAGGCCGTAATAAACGGTGTTGCCTTCGGGTGACTTGAAGGTGTACTCGACTTCGGCATCGACGGGCTCGTCGGCGGCGTTCTCGACCGAGACATAGAAGTCGTTGCGAACGTCGGCCGCCATCAGCGATGGCCCGCTCACCGAGACGCTCAAGAAGTTGTTGGCCAGCGATTGTTGCTGCTTAGCCATCGCCAAGGTTTGTTCTTCGGTGTCGATGCTCAGCCGTGGGTAACCCAAGGCGGCGATCAGCAAGCAGGCTGCCAGGGCGGCGACGACTTGTAGGGTTCGCGAAGTCCACGTGGCGGCACCCTTCGGAGTTGGACGATCGTCGTTGCGATCCGCTTCCCGCTTCCACTTGTCGTAGTCGGGCTGGGGCTGATTGATCCGGGTCACTTCGGCCAGCAGCTCGGTTCGTTCTTTCAGCTCGGCATATTCGCGGGCCAGCTCGCCATCGGAACTGATACGATCGACCAGCTCTGCGGATTCTTCATCCGAGAGTAGGCCGTATATCAGTTCCAGCATCTGCTGCTGGAGTAGCTCGCGATCGTTCATGGTTAAATTTGTTGCTGCCGGGCACGAGTCGCCTCCGAGGCTTCTCGTACGCTGAAGGAAAGTTACAAGGGATTCTTTCGTGGTTGGTCTTCTGGGGCCAGATATTGTCGCAGGTGGGTCAGGGCCATACGCATTCGCGTCTTGACCGTTCCCAGCGGAATGGAAAGCGTCTCGGCGATTGCCTCGTACGTCAGGTCACCGTTCTGACGAAGCAGGAACACTTCCCGTTCTTCGTCTCGCAGTTCTGATACGGCAATCCGTAGGTGTTCCATTTGCTCGGACCTTTGAGCATGGAAGGCCGGGGTGGCCTCGTTGCTGGGAACCGCTTGCTGCTCGTCTCCCAGGGCCTGACGCTTCCGGCGCCAAGCCGTCATCCGCATATCGCGACCCGTATTCACGGCGATGCGGAAGATCCATGCCCTGACATTCTCAATTTCGGGAAGTTGATCTCGATGCCGCCAACACTTGATAAATGTTTCCTGAAGAGCGTCGTGCGCGTCCTCCATATTGCCCAAAAGGTGGTACAACGTGCCCAATAGTTCCCCGTGAAGACCCGAAAAATGGGACTCCAATAAATCCCCTCGGCTTTCCGATGGGGGGGAACTGCTTGCACGACGCGGATGCTCCACAATGGGCCTTTATGCTTAACTAGACGAAGTGACCGGGGAAAACGATTCCGCCCAGGCACCGATTTTTTAGCAGAATGGATGCGTTTTAACACCAGATTGCCCGGTTTTGTGGGTTAATGCCGGTCTAGTTCCCCCGGAATTCTACCTTGGCGGCTTGCTGCCTACCCCTCTCGACCAAAATAATAACAGTATGTGGCCGGAAACCGACAAAACGCAGCAGCTCCTGGACGGAGCCCGAAATGGAGACACTTCGGCTCGCGATGCGCTTCTTCAGCGTCATCGCGATTCGCTGCGCCGTATGATCGAGATGCGGCTTGATAAACGCATCCAGCAACGAGTCGACGCCAGCGACATTGTCCAGGAAGTTCTGGTCGACGCCAACCGCCGCCTGACCGATTACCTGGCAGAACCCAAGATGCCGTTCCATTTGTGGCTGCGGCATATGGCCAAAGATCGGATTATCGATGCCCATCGTCGGCACCGCGTCAGCGGCAAGCGGAGCGTCGACCGCGAGCAGAACTTGAACGTCGGGTTCAACATGGACCAGTCGTCGGTCGACCTCGCCGCCCAGCTGTGCGATCAAAATACCACGCCTGGGGCAGCGGCAACCATGCAAGAGCTGCATATCCGCTTTCAGGCCGCCATCGAAGAACTGGACGACCAGGATCGCGAAGTGGTCATCATGCGACACTTCGAACAACTCTCGAACCAGGACGTTGCCGCGGCGCTCGATCTGACACCGGCCGCGGCCAGCATGCGGTACCTGCGTGCGATCCGTCGTTTACGAGCCTTGCTGGGACCCACCGCCGTCGACGAATAAAACCTCTTCCCCTCAAAACGCTGCATGGCCACCGATCAGGATCACATCGACGAACAACTGGCCCAGCTGCTGGACGAGTTGACCCAGCGAATGCAAAAGGGGGAAGTGGTCGATCTGGATACCGTCGTCCAAGAGCATCCGCACCTAGCGGCAGATTTGAAGGAAGTGTGGGGCGCGGTCATGCTGGCTGATGCCGTCGCGCTGAATCTCTCCGTAACCCAGCCCGGCCCCGATGAAAAGCCGATGCCGGAGAAGCTCTCGCAGCTGCAGTTGCCGATTCGCTTTGGCGACTACGAACTGCTGGAAGAGATTGGCCGCGGGGGAATGGGGGTCGTCTACCGTGCCCGCCAGGTGAGTCTCAACCGGATCGTCGCGGTCAAGATGATCCTCAAGGCACAGCTTGCCTCGGAAGATGAACTGAGCCGCTTTCTGGCGGAAGCCGAGTCCGCCGCCCGGCTCAGCCACCCTGGGATCGTTCCGGTATACGAAGTGGGGCAACGCGATGGCCGTTACTACTTCAGCATGAAATACATCGAAGGGGAGACGCTTTCGCAGCGTCTGGCCCGGGGGCCAATGCCCGCCAAAGAAGCGGCCCAGATGATGCGGATCGTGGCCAGTGCCGTGCACGAAGCGCATCAGCATGGCATTCTGCACCGCGATCTGAAGCCGTCAAATATCTTGATCGACAAAACAGGCTCGCCAGTGGTGACCGACTTTGGGCTGGCGAAACAGGTCACCAGCGATGTCGACAGCATCACCCGCAGTGGTGCCATCCTCGGAACGCCTGCTTTCATGGCGCCAGAGCAGGCCAGTGGCGACCGAGGTGCCGTCGGCGTCCGCAGCGATGTCTATGGACTGGGGACGATCTTGTTTGCCATGTTAACCGGGCAGCCTCCGTTTCAAGGACGTACGCCGGTCGATGTGCTGCTGAAAGTTCTCGAGCAGGATCCGCCATTTCCGCACCATGTCAATCCGCGCTGCGATCGTGATCTCGAGATGATTACGCTGCGCTGTATGCAGAAGCCAACCGACTTGCGGTATCCCAACGCCCAGTCGCTGTGCGACGACTTCGAGGCGTACCTCAACGATGAAGCGATCTCGGCTCGCAGTGGACAATTCCTGCAGGTGTTCTCGCGGCTGTTCCGCGAGACACACAACGCCCAGGTCTTAGAGAACTGGGGCCTGCTGTGGATGTGGCATAGCCTGGTGCTGCTGATTTGCTGCCTGGCAACACAGTACCTGCAATGGAACCAGGATGGTCACCGTTGGCATTACATCGCCATCTGGACGGTGATCTCAGGAATCTGGGCGGCTTGCTTCTGGTATCTACGGCGCCGAATGGGACCGGTGACCTTTGTCGAGCGTCAGATCGCTCACGTATGGGGGGCAGGTCTGATTGGCGTGGCTTGCCTGTTTCCGATTGAATGGCTGTTGGGACTGGCACCGCTCGAGCTGTCGCCTTTGCTGGCGATCATCTCAGGCATGATCTTCCTGATTAAGGGAGGTATCCTGACAGGCTGGTTTTACTTCCAAGCCCTCGCGCTCTTCGCGTGCAGTATTCCGATGGCGATCTATCCTGACGCTGCCCACATTCTGTTTGGCATTGTCGCCGCAGGCAGCTTCTTTATTCCAGGTCTGCAGTATTACCGGCAGCGACTCCGCGTGCGACGCGAAGTCTTAGCGAGCAGCGGTTCTACTTTTGTAGAATGAGCTTGCCTGATTTGGTCTCGCACAAGCGATAGATCGCATCGCCATGCTGGATCCAAACTTCTTTCTCTCCGGCCATGATCTCCTCGGACTGGATGGTCCGTTTGGTGAACTGGGGAGCAGGGGCGTTTTCGTGTCCGTTTGAGGCGGGCGAGGTGATGTTGGCATCACGTTGCGACGTATTCATGCGAGAAAATCTCGAGGGAAATCAGGTCTATGGGAACCGAGGAAAATATCGCTGATGTCGTTGACACTGGCTAACGCTCTGGTAGGTTATAGCGATATTGATACTCGGTATCAACCTGTGCGGCGAGAAATTGCCAACCGCAGGTCGAATTCTCAGCGAGCTTGCCAGCAAGTCGTGCCAGCCAGCTTCAATCCAGGAAATTGCGATCTGGCTGGAATCCGGACGACATCCAACGCCCTGGCAGTTCTTCTGCCGTGGCCACGATGGGTGGTTTAACTTCCCGTTAAGGTTCCTTGGTCGCCATCCTCGGCCGATCGCTGCGGTCCTAAAATCGATCGAAAGTTTGCCGGCATCGGGCTGGCAGGCACCGTCGAAGACGTCGATCGAGGACGCAGCACGATGACTCGTTTCCGATTTCAAGCGAGTGTTGGCTTGGTGATGGCATGGGCCGTGATGATGATCGCCGGGTGTGGAAGCACGACCGGAGAGATCTCGGGCCGGGTCTTTTTGGATGGAAGGCCGCTGGATGGAGCGGTCATTCGGTTCAAGCCGAAGGGAAACCCTGAGGCGAAAGAGATCACGGCCGAGATCACGCAAGGAAGCTTTACCGTGACCAACTCGAGTTGGGTCAAACCTGGCGAGTACTACGTGACGGTCGTCGCGCAGCAGCCAGGGGCCGGAGCGATTGTGCAGTCGGTGGAGCGGGGCGAAGGGATCCCGGTACCGAAGGCATTTGTTCCGAAGGTTTACGAAAAGAAAGGTGTCCTTAGCGCGACATTTCACGCGGGGAAACCCAACCCACTACTGTTTCAATTAAGCTCCGGCGCGTTCTAGCCTTCGGGTAATGATCGCCGGCAAGCATCACTTACAACTTGTCTTAGGATCGTTACCGAAATGAAGTTTCGTCATTGGATCGCGACCTCGCTGGCGTTGACCCTGGTCGTTACGTTTGGATTGTCGGCGCACGCACACTTTGTCTGGGTTGCCTTGTCGCAGCCCAACCAGGCCTCGCTTTACTTCGGCGAAGGCCCCGAGCCGAGCGAAGCCGATTTGCTCGATCGCGTTCAGCAGTCGGAAGTCTTTGCCCGCATGGCCGATGGAAAATACGTTCCGCTAAAGCTTGAAAAGCTGGTGGAAGGAACCAACGGCAGTTGGACCGTGCAGCAGCCCGATGCTCAGTGGCAAGGGCTGGAAGCGGTTTGCGATTACGGCGTGCTGGCCAAGGGAGGCAGCCCGTTTTGGTTGAAGTACTACGCCAAGTACATCGATAACACGTCGCTGGCGAACGCGACTCTCTGCGACAGCCAGAAGTTGCCTCTAGACATCGTTCCTTCGCGCACTGCCGATGGCATTCAGCTGCAAGTGCAGTTCGACGGCAAGCCTGTCGCCGAAGCGGAAGTGGTCATTCAAGACGACGCGTACAACGAGACCAAAACCAAGACCGACGCCGCCGGCAACGTGCTGCTCAAGGATGCGAAGCCGGTCACTTACACCGTGCGTGCCAAGTTTGTCGAAGAAAAGCCGGGCGATCAGGACGGGAAGAAGTACGACACGATCCGTCACTACTCGACGGTTACCTTGAATCTCGCGGACGACTCGAAGTAGTCGACCGCCCAACGTTCTCTCCAGCAGAAGCCGCGAGCGGATTCCTTGTCGCAGGGGAATCCGCCGCGGTTGTTGTGTTTCTTGGCAAGCTATTCCGATTCGACCGAAGTCTCCCAGCCATCGTAGGTGCCGCCCGATTCCTGGACCTCGTGAACCAGGCCCAGCGTCAGTTCGTTGATCGCGTCGAAGTCCACTGGGTCAACTCGTTCGAAGCAAACACCAAACGGGCGATCGTCTTCCGGCTCTTCGCCGTTCATCAGGTCTTTGATTTCAAAGTTCTGCGAAGAGATCGTCATCACGAAATCGTTGCGGCTGGCATCGGTTGGGAAGTAAGCCCAGTGCGTTACAGTCCGCGGCTTCTCGAGCGAATCGCCCGACTCGGAAAGGGCCTTGAGCACCTTCTGGTTGTTCATGATCTGCATGTCGTACGGCGTGGGATAGAGGATATCCCAGTAGAACTCCCAATCGGGATCCTCTTGCGAATTACAGGCCCAGCGATGCGTTGTGAAGGGAGCCGTGGCGGCGGTGGTCACCTCTTCGAGTTGTTCGCCGCTGGCCGCATAAAAGCAGAGGATACGTTTGCCTTGCGTCGTCAGGTAACCGACATGCATGGCCCCCAGTGCCTGCTCGATCGCTTCGGCGACTGCTTCTTCGATGGGATAAAGGGCGTTGAATTCGTCCCTGGTCGGCAGGCCGTATTCATCCTGGTTGTTCAGTTGAAACGTCACTTGCAGTAGTTGCGGGCGTTCTGCTTCCGAAGCATCGTCCGAGGCTCCCATGTCCAGCAGAATGGCGGCGGGATGCTCGTTCACATTGGTCAGGTAAGCGTCCCATTGATCAGACATGGTCAGGCCTCGTTCAGAAGTAAGCGTTCGTTCACGCTAGTTAATATACGAGGCCGCCCAGGCGATCTAAACCATGCTCCAGCGTTTTCGCAGATACCACTCCCAGCCGAGCAGTCCAACAATCAACAGCAGGTTGATCCAGCTATCACGCGTCGATTCAGGCCAGGTCCATTTCGTCTGGACCTCGACTTCCGTTTCGGGAGGGCGGCTTTTGATCTCTTCCAGCAGCTGCGAGAACTCTTCCGGCGTCCACATCCGACCGCCAACATCTTGCGTGATCGCCGACAGGGCAGCCAACTGAGAAGGGCGGGCCGAAGGATCGCTCAGCTCCAGGTCTTGGTCGTAAACAAAAAAGCGTCCCTGACCGGTACCGACCGTCACGCCATTTTGCTGCGCGACCACTTCGATCGTGTAATCGCCGGTCTGCGGGCTGGCGTTGAAGTTCCCTTCCAGGATGTTATCGGCAGGAACCGCACGCAGCGGCGTTCGTGAACCATCGGGGCTGATCAGGGTCGTTTCCATTGTCACCCCTTTCAGCGGCTCGCCACTTTGCGAGTTGGCACCGGCGGTGAAGTGGATCGGAGCGCCTGGTACGTAACGTCGTTGACCGAGTTGCACCCAGACGTCGCGTGTTTCGAGGCCATCTTTTTTCGCCAGCCACAAAATGATCTGTCGCCAGAACTGCTTGTGGATATCGCCTTTGCCGGCGAAGACCCACAGCCAGGTGCTGTCGGCGGTGAAGGCCAGCGTGCGGCCAAGACCATATTCGCCAGCGACCAGTAGCGGCTGTCCGTTTTGGGTTTCCAGAATGGTGAGCCCGCGCGGTTTAACGCCTGCCAGTTTGTTCGCACCCGACAAAGCCGGAACGGCACTGAAGGCAGGCGTGCCGCTGTCATCGGTTCCGAGCGAAGACAGAAAATGGTTTCGCGAAGTGACAATCTGAATCGGACCGGGCAGATGCATGTCGGTCCGGATCGGAGCGTCAAAGTCCTGGCGATCGAAGCGGCTCATTTCGACCGGCAGCAAGTTCTGGAAGATTGTCGATTGATAACCGCCGGCACCAAACGCGTGAAAGCCCCCCAGCATGATCAGGCCTTTGCCATCTTCCACTTCTTTGGCCAGCATATCGAGCGAGGTTGGGCCGAACGCGGACGAGTCGACGTCGCCGATGATATAGACGTCGTACTTGCCCTGCGTGATCGTTTCGGTCAGATCGACCGGCCACTGATCGCGGCGCCGACGATCGATCACGCGGAAGTCGAGCTCCATGTCGGCCGACTGCGCGATGACGTTGCGAATCCACTTCTGTTCAGGTCGATCGAGCGTGCTGCTTTCGAGGTAAAGAATCTTTAGCCCGCCATCAAGCACGTTGACGTAAGCGCTCAGAATGTTGTTTTTGATCACCAGTTCGCCGTCCTGCTCCGGCACGACGACGCTTAGCTTGAATTGGCCTGCTTGCTGCGGCGTATAGCGGAACGAGACATCGACAATCTCTTGCGGCTTCGCGGTGGTCGCGTTCTGCGTGTCGATAATCGTCTTCTGGCCTTTGGCGTCTTCGATTACCAGTTGCACCGGTATCGGCTTGTTGGCCATCCCTTGGATGCGTACCGCCGTTTTGACCAGTAGGTCGTTCTTCACGAAGACGGTGTAATGATCCGAAAGGGTTTCGACCGCGGCGTCGCGGGCCTGGGTCGGATCGAGCGCTTTACCGAAGGGGATCGTGTGCAGGGGGGTATCGAGCCGGGCCAGGTCGCGGGCCGCTTGCTGCATTTCAACCTTGGGCGAATAGACTCGCTGCGATCCGTCGGAAAGCAGGATCACACCGGCAAGCTGTTTGCCGATGTTTTGCTGCATCACTTCCGCAATCGACGAGCCAATATCGGTGAAGCGACCATCCGCCGCGGCTGGCATCGCCAGTACGCCATCGACGAACTCGACTCGCTTGGCGGCTTCGTCAAACTGATAGACAGCGACCTCGAAGTTGTCGCCGAGGTTCGCCAGTTGCGGGGCCATTCGCTGCAGCAATTCCCGCTGCACATCCCAGCGCGGGACGCCATCGGCGGCGTCTGGAACGGTCATGCTGCGACTGGAATCGAACAGCACGACCAGCAGCGAGCCCTGGGTTTCTTTCACCGTACGAACCCAGGTCGGGCGAAGCAGTGTCAGCGCGATGAGCAAGATCACCGCGAACCTCAGCCCGGTCAGAATCCAATGGCGACGCGGCGTGAGACCCTGGAACTGCGGACGAATCGCCAGCAGCGCAACCAGCGCGAACACCAAGATCCCCACCAGGAGATAGCTTTCGCCCAAAGGTTGCAGATACCAGTACGACACGTCTTACGATTCCGTTGCTTGTTGTCGGTAGAAACGATTGGCCAAGACATTCTCTAGACCAAACACAATCACCACGATCAGCATCAGCCAAGGGAACAACGGAACCCCCAGTCGTGCTTTGCCTTGTTCGCGAACGATTTGTTCCTGCTGCCGAGCCAGTCGATAGCGACCTGCTCCCAGGATGTCGTCCAGTTGGGCTTCGGTCAGCTTCTCCATCCGCGTAGCGAAGGGAGGAAGGTTCACACTGAAGCCGGACGACTTGCCGCCGGTCCGGGGACGAACGCGATAGGTTCCCAGGCTGCTGGTGAACGGGATCGTGATCGTACCGGAGTCAGGCACCACTTCTTGTGGATCGAGTCCGTTCGGCGTGAACAGCAGATGAATTGTGGCCTCTTCGCCGGGGGCCGTTTCGACCGTAGCAACATCGCCGGCGGTATAGTTAAATCGTTGTTCGCCACCCCGGACAACGTAGCGAGCCATCTGGTTCGAGAGCACAAAGAACGGCCACGACTGAAACCCGGTGAACAGGGTGTTCCAGGCATCGTCCGTTGGATCGCTGACCGATGAAAGAAACGTCAGCACGATCCCTTTGCCAAGCCGTTGTTCGATGAGGGCAGGGGCTCCGTTGCTGAACGGAACGATCGTGTTGCTATCGGTGTCGATATCGGTCAACGACCAGAATCGATCGACCGGAAACTCACGCCACGGAACCGAAGCACCGATGTCGCGGAAAGGAGACAACACGACATGCTGATATTCGCGCGGGTCGAGATACCAAAGGTTATCGCCGGCTCGCCACTGTCGTGAAAGCTTGCCAGGCAGAACGCTCTGCGGGGCCTCTTTATCGAAGTCGGCCTTCACGGCGGCGCGTCCCAAAAATAGCATCAAGCCGCCGCCACGCTGCACGAAGCTTTCCAGCGATTCCCAGTTCGCGTCGGGCATCGGGCCTGGGTCAAGCAGCACGACCGCCTGGTATTCGTCCAGCTTCGCTTGCGTTAAATCGTCTTGCTTGATGATTTCGACCTGGAAGGCTCCTCGTCCCGCGTCGCGATAACTTCGCGGTGCCAACGCGTTGACCAGATCGCGGCTCTCGGCATTGGCCGACTCGACCACCAGCAGCGACCATGGCGTGCGTGCTTCGATGGTGAACCAGCGTTTGTTGTCGGCGCTCAGGCCATCATCGCCGAGTAGTTCGACCCAGCCATGATGGGTGCCGGCGGTCAACGAAGGGAGTCGAAACGGAACGGCGCGAGGCTGCCCGTCGACCAGTTCAATCGTCTGACGATTCCGCCGCGTCGCTTCTGGGACGATCAGCTTGCCGTTCTCGACGATGGGCAGGCGATCGTCTTGCTTTTCGATGAAGAGTTCGATCGTCTTCGGTTCCGAACTGCCGTCGGCCACGACCTCGGCCTGGAGCATGACGTCTTCGTTCTCTGAAACGCTCTCCGACGAAAGAACCAGGTCGCTGATCGCCACGTTGCGAACGTCGTCGGCTCCGACATCCACGATGTACAGCGGAATGTCAGGCTGTTCGGCGAGCTTCGCTTTCAAACGCTGGGCCTGATCGGCATCCCAGGCCGGCGCCGCGAGATCGGTCAGCACGTAGATCTCTTTCCGGGCCAGCGGATGGTCTTGCAGCATATCCAAGGCGTTATTGGTCAAGTCGATCAGCGACTTGCCACCCACCGCGATCTCGAGCCGCTGCAGCGCTTGCCGAGCTGCACCACGATCAGGAGCGAAAACGGCCGTTTGACCACGCTGATCGAGAATCGCCATCTCGCTGTCTTCGGGAAGCTGCGATGTCAGCCACATGCCCAACTCTTGGGCTTTCTCCAGACGCGTTTGATTCTGATGCCGATACAGCATGCGCGGTGAAGTGTCGGCGATGATCACCGCCGCGACGGGAGCTTCCTGTTCGCCGACGATTGGGCCGCTGCTGCTGGTCATCGCCATGACGCCGGTGCCGATCGTTCCTAAGCCGACCAGCGCCGTGATCGCGGTCAAAATATAGGCGAGCGTGCGGTTTTCGCCACCCAGCCATGCCGCGGCCGAGACGAACGCGCCAATTAACAGAATGATGCCGAGCGATCCGGTCAGCACCCATTTGCCAAGTGCCGCCGACGCGACCCCAGGCCGTGCAAGAGCCGCCACCAGCACCAGCACTGCCAGACAACGCAGGGCGAGCAGTACCCAGTGCTTTAGTTGCAAGCGACGTGTGTTTTGCACGCTGCGTTGCCGAACGAAACGCAGGGCAGGGAACTCGAGTTGTTTCGGCTGCTGCCGCATTACCAAATGCAGGACGATTGGCACCGCGATAAGCAGGCCTCCCAGCAGCAGGCCGACGTTGGCGAACTGCATGGGCTAAAACCTCGACTGCCGGCTGATGAGATACTCGGTCAACGCTTTGTCGAACTGCATGCTTGTGTCGAGCTCCACGTAGTCGATGCCTGCCTGAAAGCAGTCTTGGCGATACTTGTCGCGGAACGCTTTCAGTTCGGTCTGATAGTCGCGGCGATAGTTGTTGGCGTCGACCTTCATTCGCTCTTTCGTTTCGGGATCTTCCAGTTCGACCATGCCATCAAACGGAAAGGTGACTTCCGCTTCGTCCATGATGTGGAACAAGATCACGTCGTGACTGCGATGCCGCAGTTGGTACAGGGCACGCATCACTTCGTCGGGTTCGGCCAGCAGATCCGAAAAGATCATCACCACGCTGCGTTGCTTGAGCATGGCCGCCAATTGCGAAAGGCTGTGCCCGATATCGGTCTCGCCGGTCGGCTTCAAGTTGGCCAGCAGCGAGAGGACATCCCCCAGTTGTTTCCGTTTCGATTTCGGAGGAAGGCTCGCGCGGATCTTGGTGTCGAAGGTGACCAGCCCAACCGGGTCTTGCTGGTGCACCATCAAATAACAGAGTGCCGCAGCCAGGCTGATGGCGTAATCGAACTTGGTCATCTCTTGGCGATAGGTGTATGCCATCGAACGACTCAGGTCCATCGCCAGGTAGCCGGTGATGTTCGTTTCCGCTTCGAACTTCTTGATGTAGTAGCGATCGGTCTTGGCGTAGACCAGCCAGTCGATGTCCTTCGGATCGTCTCCATGTTCGTAGCGACGATGCTCGCTGAACTCGACCGAAAAGCCATGGTAAGGACTGGCATGCAGACCCTGCAGAAAGCCTTTCACCACGAACTGAGCGCGCAGGTCGAGCCGCGAGATCTGGCGGATCACCTCAGGCTTCAGATAACTTTCGGCAGTGGTCAACGGTCAAACTTTTCGATCTTGGGTTCGGGGATTTCTTCCAGCAGCCGCGTGATGACATCGACGTTGGTCATGCCTTCGGCTTGGGCCTGGAAGTTGGTTCCGATGCGGTGACGCAGCACCGGAATGGCGATCTTCTTGACATCTTCGATCGCGACCGAGAAGCGGCCTTCCATGGCGGCGATTGCCTTGCCGCCATTGATCAGATTCTGCCCGGCACGCGGACCGGCACCCCAGTCGACCAGTTCTTTGATGAATTGAGGTGCTTCGGAGTCGCGGGGCCGCGTGGCACGCACCAGCCGGGCCACATACTTGATCACGTATTCACTGACCGCCACCGATTGAACCAG
The DNA here is from genome assembly GCF_040718835.1 of Bremerella sp. JC817. Classification (NCBI taxonomy): domain Bacteria; kingdom Pseudomonadati; phylum Planctomycetota; class Planctomycetia; order Pirellulales; family Pirellulaceae; genus Bremerella; species Bremerella sp. JC817. The sequence continues at coordinate 970,470 of NZ_JBFEFG010000280.1, forward strand.
CTTTTGAATGTTGAGGATCGCTCGGCTGGAAAACACCTTGCGAACTTCGACTCGTTCCTGACGCGTGGTCGCCATCAAGATTCGTTCTTCTTCGTCGAGCGAAGGATAGTCGATGATGATATTGAACATGAAACGGTCGAGCTGGGCTTCCGGTAACGGATAGGTCCCTTCCTGCTCGATCGGGTTTTGCGTGGCGATGGTGAAGAACGGCTCGGGCAGGTCCATCGTTTCACGGCCGACGGTCACTTCACGCTCTTGCATCGCTTGCAGCAGCGAGGCTTGCGTCTTCGGAGGCGTACGGTTGATTTCGTCCGCCAGCAGAATGTTGGTGAAGACCGGACCTTCGACAAAGCGGAAGTTGCGGCGACCATCTTCGTCTTCTTCCAGCACGTTGGTGCCGGTGATGTCGGAAGGCATCAGGTCAGGCGTGAACTGAATACGCTTGAACTGCATGTCGAGCACCTTGGCCAGCGTGCTGACCATCAAGGTCTTCGCCAGCCCGGGCACCCCTTCCAGCAAACAGTGACCGCGCGTAAAAATGGCCGCGAACAGTTGCTCGATGACTTCGTCTTGTCCAACGATTACCTTCTGCAGCTCTTGCTGCATCACGATGCGTTGTTGTTTGAACTCTTGAAGAACTTCGCCCAGGTTTCTGGTTTTGCCCACAATAGACGCCTTGTCTCGGATGGGAATCGTCGATGTTGAATAGGTAACGCTGGAAAGCGAAAGCCAAAAGTGGCGACTGGTTTGTACCAGCCACCTCGCCCGAAGGGGGCGTCTCAGGCGATCTTAGGGCAGCGAAAGCCTCGATAGCTTGCCCAATGTTCGCAAGTTGGGCCATTGTAAGTTACGCGAGGGAAGAGATTTGGTTTCCGTCGAACAAAACGAGCAACGCCGCCCAGTGATTGTAGAAACGTCCTTCCAACGAAACAACGCATCGGCATGTTGCTTGTGTCTTCGGAAGGGAATCCTAAGATGAAAAGAAGCAATCGCGACGTGTCCCTGGGAGAACTGCCGTTTGTTCCCGCTGAGAATCACTAGCTGCTGCACTCTGATTGTGGCATTTTTTCTGCTTACGCCGACTTTGCAGGCGCAGCGTGCGCCAACGCGCGGTGGGGTTACCCCGCAAGATGTACGCGACGCCATGGATCGCGCGATTCGCTATCTTAAGCAGGCGCAAAAGTCGGATGGAAGTTGGCCAAATTACCACGACTTCGACGGGGGGGTAACATCGCTCGTTACTTTGGCACTTTTGGAATCGGGCGTCCCGAAAGATGACCCGGTCATTCAAAAAGCGCTCACCTCGTTGAGGAACACACGCCCTCAAAAGACCTATGCCTTGTCGCTGCAGACGATGGTCTTTTGTGCCGTCGACCCGGAAAAAGATCTGCAGCTCATCAAATCGAATGCCGCGTTGCTGGAAAGCTTTCAGGTCGAATCTGGCGAACGTGCTGGCTTGTGGAGCTATGGCGCGACGCAGGGTGGCCCTGGCGTGGGCGACAACAGTAATAGTCAGTTCGCCCTGCTGGCACTCGACGAAGCGGCCGAGCATGGTGCCCAGGTCAAAGAGCAAACCTGGCGTCGCGCCTTCTTTCGCTGGGAATCGATGCAAAACGGTAGTGGATCATGGGGTTATTATCCGGGAGCCCCTGGCACCGGAAGCATGACCTGTGCTGGTATCACGTCGATGATCATCACGACTAAACGCCTGGAACAAGGCGACGTCGAAATCAACGGCGATAACGTCAATTGCTGCCTGCCGCTCAAGCAGGAATCGTCGGTCGATCGCGGCTTCGATTGGCTGGCCCGCAACATGACCCTGCGAACGAATCCATCGGAAGGTGGCGGCGGCGGAAACTCGCTGTTGTATTACCTCTATGGGATCGAGCGTGTTGGACGCTTGAGCGGCCGACGATTTCTCGGAACGCACGACTGGTATCGCGAAGGGGCCGAACTGCTGGTTGCCTGGCAAGACCGACTCCAGGGAAGCTGGAAGGGGACCGGCGTCGTCGAACTCGATAACCCGCTCATCTCGACCAGCTTCGCTTTGCTGTTCCTGGCGAAGGGGCGTCGCCCGGTGCTGGTGTCGAAGCTGCGTTACACGGCGAACGCGGACTGGAATCCACATCGCCACGATCTGCACAATTTGAATCACTACGTCGAAGGCTTGTGGAAGCAGCATATGACCTGGCAGGTCATCGACCTGGGCGCGGTGAAGTCGGCCGAAGAGATGCTGCAGACGCCGGTGCTGTGGATCAGTGCGAAAGATGGCTTCCAGATCAACGCCAAGAATGAAGAACTGCTCCGCCAGTACATCGAAGGGGGCGGATTCCTGTTCGCCGAAGCAGGCTGCGGTGGAAAGAAGTTCGACGAGGACTTCCGGGCGATGCTCAAACGTATTCTGCCTGACAGTGCGATGCGATTGCTGCCGCCGGATCATCCGGTCTGGTTCGCCGAAGAGCCAGTGAACGCGGACTATGCGATGCCGCTGTATGGTCTGGATGCATGTTGCCGCACAAGTGTCGTGTATACGCCGGGCGATTTGAGCTGCTACTGGGAATTGTCTGGCAGCCGCAGCTTTGTCGACGATCCATCGATTTCTCAGAAGGTTCGCGATCAGGTCAAAGCGGCCAACGCGATTGGTGCTAACGTGTTGGCTTACGCCACCGGTCGCCAGTTGAAAGATAAGCTGGAACGCGTCGAGTTGACCACCGGCGCTGGTGTCGAAGACTCGACCAATCGTAATCTGCTCAAGATCGCGAAGGTGCAACACGTGGGTGGCTCGGACGATGCCCCGGCGGCGTTGGCGAACATGGTCCGCGTGGCAGGCGATCACCTGAAGGTTCGGTTCGATCTCGAAAAGAAGATGGTAACGCTCGCCGACGAGTCGCACCAATACTATCCGCTGCTGTTCATGCATGGACGTCGCGACTTCGGTCTCAACACCGAACAGCGAAAGAACTTGAAAGAGTACCTGGAACGGGGCGGTTTTCTGTTCGCGGACTCGATCTGTGCCAGCCAGCCATTCACTACGGCGTTCCGCCGAGAGCTGGCGACGATCTTCCCTGGGGCGAAGCTCGAAGCGATTCCGATCGATCACCCGATGCTTTCGGAAGAGTATGGCGGTTATGACCTCAGCAGCGTCACGCTCAACGATCCGCAAACCCGCGGTAGCGACGAAGGTGGCTTGAAATCGGTGCAGCGGCAAACGACGCCGGAACTGGAAGGCTTGTGGATCGACGGCCGCCTGGCGGTGGTCTTCAGCCCGAACGATCTGAGCTGCGCGATGGAGAGTGGCACTTCGCTGCAGTGTAAAGGCTATGTGAAAGAAGACGCGGCCCGCATTGCGACCAACATCTTGCTGTATGCCATGCAGCAGTAACGACCGTCGGCCGCTGCATTTCTTTGAGCTCCCGTCGGGCAGAACCGACCGCGCATCAAAAAGCGAGACTCGCGTGGGTGCGAGTCTCGCTCTGTTTCTTGTCCGACTTACTTCGAGAGATCGAAGCTCAGCTCGTTGTCGCCGGCAGAGATGGTCGCGGTCAAACCGCTGGTCGCTGGGTTGGCGTAGCGAAGCGGCAGGATATTCTTGCCGGTCACAATGCCGCCCGATTCGGAAGGTCGATCGGAAGAACCTCCGGCGCCCGCTTTACTGTCGGCGCTTGGCTCCGAGATCGAGTTAATCGCGATCGTCGCTTCCCCGACCGGAACGCCATCGTTCTGCTCGAAGGTCGAAACGTTCACGATCTGGCCATCGACAATCTGTCCGTAGGCGGGACGATTGCCTGAGACTTCGATGATGATCGTGCCATTTTTCAGCGGCTTTCCCTGGTAGGTCACCGTGCCATGGACCTGGGCCAGGTTATGTCCGCCTGAGCAGCCACCGGCACCAGCGATGATGGCAACCAGGGCGAAGTGAACCAGGAAATACGCAGCGTATCTCATGTGATTACCCTTGTCTTGAAGATGCGTTGCGAAGGGAGGCCTTCGACATCCAGGTTATTGAAAGCCTTGAACCACTTCGCCACCGCTACGCGACGCACCGGCACGGTAAGCAGCACCATCCATGGTTTCTGGCAGGAAGCGAACCGAGCCATCGCACAGCAGGAAGTTGGCGCCGCCTGGGTGGAAGCTGCGGAAGTTGATGTTCTCGCGCCAATGAGAAACCGTTGGGCCGAGCGTTCCCTGGAGGAACTCGCGATTGCGATGATTGATCGGGAAGGCGGTATTGGCGAAGCATTCGGCTCCCCAGTTCTGCCAGTTCGACCATGCACCGACGCATTCGCCCAACAGGTAAGTATGCGAAAGGCCGTCGTTGATTTCCGCGAACTTGGCGCCGTAGTCCATCGTGCCGATCACGCCGCGCGGGATCAGGATGTCGTTACCTGCGTTGGTTGCCGTCACGCCGACACCAGCGATGCCGGTTTCATTCGGGTAGTCGCCGATGTTAGCCGCATAGTCCGATTCCGAGATTTCCCAGCCAGGATCAAAGTCGTGCTGAACCGCAGCCGCGTGGCTTTGCGAGTTGGAAGGGCAGTGGAACTGAGGATGTTCCATTCGCATGAACTTGTAGTTACAGATAACGCTCGGGTCGTCCATCATCGACACGTTCCAGCCGCTGGGGCGATCCCAGGCTGGTTTCGTGAAATCGAGCTGATCGAAGATCACGCTCTGTTCCATGTGGGCCATGATACGTGGAGCCCAACCCCATTCGCGACGCTGCGAACCAGTCAGGTCCGAGTTACATGGTGGCAACTGGCCGAAGGTGTCGTGATAGTTGTGCATCGCCAGGCCCAACTGCTTCATCTGGTTGGTGCACTGCATTCGGCGAGCGGCTTCCCGCGCTTGTTGCACGGCTGGAAGTAACAAGGCGATTAACACACCAATGATGGCGATCACCACCAACAGTTCGACGAGGGTAAAACCCCGCACAGGTCGAGACATCGTAACGCTCCTTGAAAAGCACGTTGTGGAGGAACAATAGGATAAATTGATGGAGCTTGGCAGATTGGGCGTAACGCAGTCTACTGTTGGAATAATTCCCGATCAACTAGAAATTTAGCAAAAATGCGCAGTCCGGCCCTTCTGGCTGGCTCGGATTTGTGTAGATCAGGGGATCCCGATAAGAAATCACACCGATTACCGCTAGTTTAGCGTAGAATCGCACATTAGGCATATCGGGCGATAAATGGGTTCTTCTGGGGGGTCAGGCCTGAAAAAACTGGCGCACGAAAGAGACACGCCCTCCACAACCTGGGGGCGTGTTTCGCCATTTTTGAAACCGGGCGACGACGAGCGATCGACAGAAGATCGCCCGAAATTAAACGTCCAGAAACTTGCCATGCTGCAGGAAGGTGAGCAGGCCGTGCATGTACGAACCGCCGCCAATCAGTTTGACCTCGGCCAGACGCTCGCGATCGAGGCCTGAATAGGTGTTCACCGAGTAAGACGATTCCTTCGAGATGTTCTTCAGCACGGGATCGAGGACATCGTACAGCTTGAAGATCTCGTCGGCCGTGTCAGGCTTCTTCTTCAGTTCTTCCGCTTTGCTGAAGGTCAGGCTCATCTGACGCACCAGGATACGGGTGAAGTTCTCGCCACCCACTTCCAGGCTGCGGAACCAGATCGAGTTGGCTCCGCAAATCACCAGGTGACTGGCATCGGAGCCTACATCGAGAATGCCCAGGGCCTGTTCGGTTTCTTCCATCTGCTCGCGATACGACGGATCCGAGAAAAGGTCGAAGTCGAAGAAGTTGTAGATCGCCAACTGATCGGTTTGCACCAGGTGCGGCGTGATCCCCAGACCACGCAAAAAGGCGAGACGTTCCTGCAGCTTGGAAAGACGCGTCGCCACCACGACGCAGTGCCGCTTTGCTTCACTTTCCAGATTCAATTCTTCCGAAGTGAGCTTGTCTTCCCAGACGTGATAGTCCCACGAAAGTTCTTCGATCGGGAAAGGAATCTGGTGGCGAACTTCGTACTGGACCGTCTTGGGAATCTTCTTGTCTTCGACCGGCGGCAGCGTCAAAAAGCGGCCCAGCACTTCGGTCGCCGGCAAGCTCAAGCAAACGCTCGTCTTGCCACGCTTGTCTTGCAGGGCGTCTTTGCCGACGATGCTGAAGAACTGATCGACCACGTCTTGAATCAGTCCCCGGCGATCGGCATCGTCCGCGCGGGAAAGAGGACGTTTGTAATCGAGCTTCACCATCTGTTCGATATGAACGACGGTGGTCTGGTTGGTCTTGTCCCCTTTGACTTCCTTGCGAAGCAGGATCGCCTTCAGCCCGGAGTTACTCAGGTCGAGCCCCCACGCCAGATCCGCGGCGGCTGCTTTCTTGCCGCCACCCAACAAGCCAAAAACGCCGCCGGACGTGTTGGGGATCAGGTTCGTTTCGACCCGACTCAAACCGAGTCCCTGCAAGGCGAGGCCTGTGGCCACGATGAACCCGGACGAGAAGTTCTCGAAGTGTTCGTTGTCGGCAACGGCGGTGGCGTTGAATTTGCGGAAACGTGGGTACAAGTCGACCGGCACCCCCAGCGGAGTCTGCTTCGGCATCTCGTTCCAGGTGCGGTCGGCGGTCGCGGGATTCTTCTTCGACTGTTCCCACTTTTGCGTGATCTTGTGCAGCCGATCGATGGCATGCTTGTCCTTCGGCATCAGCTTCACCAGGCGGCTGGCCATCCCGACCAAAGCAGGGTCGGCGTAGCGGGCCCGGCGCAAGTCGGCCGAGAGAAACGCTAGTTCCGAGACCTGGTCGAAGAACTTGATGAAGTTCTCGGTGCGCACCGATTCAGGCACTTCCGTCAGAACCTGGTAAGCACGTTCGTAGCGGAACTGCTTGATGTACTCTTTCGCCTTTTCAACCAGCTTCTCACGCTTCAAACGATCGGCCTGGTCTTGCGACTTGCGAAGCTTCTCGGCCAGTCGCTGAGCCGAGATGTCGTGGGGCTTCAGTTCCAGCAGCTTCTCGACCTTTGGCAGCAGACGCGAAGTGCGACGTTCCTGGATGGCCAGCTTGATCTCTTGCGCGAGTCGCTTGATTTGCTTTTTCGTTTCGCTGACTTCGTCGTATAGTTCGCGTAGCGATTCGTGCCACAAAGCTTTCGGGATCTCGCGAATAACCGAGACCGCTTTTTCGGCATGTTTGCCGTCACGAAGCTGACGGGCTTCGGCTTCCACTTCGGGAGCCTTCGCCAGCAGTTGTTCTTTTTCGAGCGTGATCTGCGTGATCAGCCGGGCAGCCCGTTTGGCGAACTCCATTTCCCCTTCGTGCTGCGCCTTGGTCAACTGCCGAAGCGTTTCGCAGGCCCGGTCGTGGCGACCATCTTTCAGCAACGCTTCCGCTTCATCGAACTTCGCCTCAAGAGCTTCACGCTGGGCGTTGGCCGACGCTTGCAGGTTCACACCGCACTCGCCGCAGAAGCGTTCGTGCACGGTGTTCATGCCACCGCACTGAGGACACGCCACGTACAGCGCATCGCCGCAAGCCGAGCAGAACCTTCGCGAAGGTGGGTTCGGCGTCGAGCACTTCCGGCAATCGATCCGATCACCGGCATGAGCCGCACCATGGCCATTGCTTCCGACGCCGTTGCTGCTGGCTGTCTTAAGTGTGGCACCATTCTGTTCGTGTTTCAGCTTCTTGTCGTACTCGTTTTTCTTATCGGGATCGGTCAACGTGGCGATCGCGTCTTCGACATGATTGAAGACATCGCGCCACTGGGCCGGGTCGATCTCGCCGAACTTCGCGTGGAGCTGCTTACGGGCTTTCTCGCCATGGCTGCGGATGAAGTTGATGTCATCCTCGTACAGGTCGAGCCGAAGCAGGGTATAGAAGTCAGGCGTCTTCCCCTCGGTCTTAACCCGAAGGAGACGGTCGTACGGATCGATAGTTGAGTCGGTGGTGGGCATGGCACCAGTGTATTTATGGATCATGAAGGCTGTATGAAGACAAATGCCAAGATCGGGTGGTTTATTCGACGTGGAATTCGACCAGAATGCCGGCGCGTTCCCCATCGGGGATGCGCTTAATCAGCGAGTGGTCGCTCGAGATCACGATGCGGCCAACGTGCTGGCCGTAATAGTTGCCCTTCGGCATGCCCGGCGGGATTTGAATCTGCAGTTGGAACAGACCGATTTTCTCGTCGATGGTTTCGATCTTCACGTCCATGCTCTCGGGGAAGCGAAAGACATCGCTCGGTTCCCACGGTTCGGCGCCTTGATCGACGCGGAAGTTGATCTTCAATACTTCGCTGCCGGTGGCCTGGTCGACCTTGCCCAGTTGAATGCGGCCAAAGCCGTCGATCGCAGGGGAATAGAAGCGATAGCCCGGCTGCTTCACGCGTACATCGACGGTCAATGTCGTTTCGGCGACCTCCTTGTCGGCGTCTTCGGCATCGTTGGCGGTGAAAACGATCTGCCCGACATGATGGCCTGCTTCCAGACCCTTAGGGACTTCCACGCGAACTTTGCAAGCGGAACGCGTATCGAGCTCGGCCAATTCTTCTTCCGTGAGATCGATCACTTCCACTTTCAGTCCAGGAATTTCGGTCTTCACGTGGAAGTCGACGTTCTCCATCTCTTTCCAGGTTCGCGAGTAGAGGTAACATTCGCGAAAGGCGCCTGCCTGACCGACAAGCACCGACGAGAAAACCATCGAAGGCTCGCTCAAGCCGAAGCGGGTTTCGGTCAGACCGAAGACAACGAACTCGATCTCTTTGCGCTGGGGATCGTTGGTATAGACGGTGGCGGACTGGCGAAAGCCACCTTCTTTGAACTTCAACGTCCACTCGAGCTTGATTTCTGCTTGTTCGCCAGGGGCGATCTCGTCTGATTCGAGACCCAGCAGGGTGCAACTGCACGAACTGGGACCTTGTTCCAGTTTTAGCGGAGCGTCCCCTTCGTTTTTGACGAGGAACGTGTGCGAAGACTGGGTGAAGCGAGGGAGCACACCAAAGTCGAATTCGGTTTCTTCGGTGACTGCCTTGGGGTGTTTTTTGGGGGGGGATTGAGGGGCAGCGTCGCTGGATGGATTCGAGCTGGCTGCGTGCTTGGTTTTATCGTCCGTGGTTGCCGTGGTCGCTTCAGTGCGAGGCTTGTGGTCGGCGATGGTCTTGGTCGCATCCGGTTTGCCGGATGGAGGATCGCTCGGAGAGCTCAGAAAGAAAACAGCTCCCAAAGTCACGATCGTTACCAGCGTGATCACCAGTGGGATAAAGCGGCTCATGGCGGATAGAAATCCTATGGATAATGAAAGAACAGATGAAAGTGAGCCTTGGGGTTTCCCCCAAGGCTCAAGCTTTCGAGATCATCGTAGATTTCGGTTCCTAGCTCGTCGAAGGAAGATCGAGAAGCTTATTTCTCGAACTTACCCTTCTGAGCCTTACGAGGCTGGAGGTCAACACCGCAGTAGATGTCGAACCAGTCCAGTTCCACGGTGTCGTCGGTGTAACCAACGTTGGCGATCAGAGCGGTTTCGTCCGAACCCGAGATCTGGAAACCTGGGTTGAAGAAGCCGTCGCCGTTGGTGTCGAACATCGACTTGACCGAACCGTCAGCCATCAGGATGTTGGCGGCACCACCCGACTTACCAACCGAGTGCCAGGCGAACCAGTCACGAGTGTCTTGAGCCCAGTTCTTGTCTGGACCGACACCGGCCAGACGCTGGCCAGCTTCGTTGTTGTAGGTACCTGGGGTAGCCGAAGTCATGGTCATGGCGGTGTAAGCCGTGCCCGATGGATTGGTCATCAGGTCTGGGCTGGCGTAGGTCTGAGGATCCTGCAGGTAGTCCCAAGCACCCGAAACGGTGTCGGTGTAGACAACCAGGTCGCCAGAAACGTCGTTCGCCAGGGTGACCTTACGATCAACACCGGTGATACCGGAAGCGGTGGTGCTGACAGCTGGACCGTCGCAGAACGATTCGGCCAGACGAGCACCTTGACCCAGACCAGCGTCCAGGCTGATGTCGGTACCGAGAACGGCTTCGTCGGTGTCACCAGGGGCACCGCAACCATGCAGAGGAATCGCCTGCGATGGGATGACGGCCGATTCAACGATACGCAGCGACAGACCACCGAGGGTACCTGGTTCGCCCTTCAGGCTCGAACCGGTGCCGCTCTTGTTCAGAGCCAGCGACTGACCGATCGCGGTGTAACGAGGAGCGGTACGGACAGCGAACCAGCTCGAAGCGTAGTTCGTGTTGTAACCGTTGTCGATGAAGTTGACCTTCACGTACTCGCCACGAGTAGCCGAGAGGTCGGCACCAGCCGAACCGCTAGCGGCACGGATAGCGGAGCAAGCACCAGCGGCCAGACGACGGGTGTCACCGTTGTCCTTGGCGTTGGTCGTGTCCAGACCCAACAGGTCGTTCAGCTTTTCCAGACCACGCAGTGGCGAGGTTGGGCAGAGCATTTCAGCCGGAGCAGCAGCACCGGTGTTCACCAGGTCGGCAACCCAACCGTAGGTGTCTGGGCAGCCGTCACGACGGAAGTCGTAAGCCGAGCTGATCAGACGACCGCGCTTGTCGGTGTTCGACCAGATGTACATGCCGATACCGAACTGACGCAGGTTGTTTTTGCACTGGGCGTTACGAGCAGCTTCGCGAGCACGCGAAACGGCTGGCAGCAGCAGGGCAACCAGGATACCGATGATGGCGATAACCACCAGCAGTTCGATCAACGTGAAACCACGTTTCTTCATTGAAAATCTCCAAGGATTTGATTACAAGCAATTGTGGAAAGAGTGTCGTAAGACGCTTTTCAGAGGGCCGTTGCACTGGGAGTTCCAAATCTAGTGCTTCGGTCTCTCTTTATTTCTGGCTGTGATGTTCCTTTGCGGGGTGGGTGTCTTGAAGGCGTTTGAGGCGCGATCCAGACCGTTTTCTCATCTACGAACAGGAACCGACTGACTACTCTGACCTCCTTTCATCAATGTGATTTGGTGAGATTGTTGATTGCGAATATCAACGTTGTGTGAACCTCGGAACGAAGTTTCAGTGAAGGTTCATTAGCCCCCTCACGCACTCTCATTCCGCCGCCATTTCTGGCCGTTATTTGTATTTCAGGGGCTTCAGATCCCAGCGCGAAAACATGTCAGTTTCGGGCACTTCAGGATCTGCGGCGGACGCATTGGTGATGTCGTAGCCAATCTGGTATTCCTCGACCGCGACATAGCCAGGGTTCAAGTAGCCGTCGCCATCGACGTCGGTCGTCGAGCGGACACTGCCGTCGGCCATCAGCACATTACAGACGTCGCCATGGTTCACGCCAAACTGACGCAGGTCCTGACGGGTTCTCTCCCACCAGACTTCCTTCCAGAGGCGTTGATCGGCACCCGAGGCAAACGAAGGCGGATTTAGCAGGGCAGCAGCGCCACCGCTCCACGAACCGCCCGAAGCGGCGTTGGTCAGACCGGCTGGATTGCAGACGCGTGGTCCCCAGGTCATGGCCGGAACCATCGGATCACCTGCCTTCATGGCTCCGGAAATGCCACGCGACAGAAGGCCACCGCCACCGGACAACCCGTCCCCCATGATCGGCACCAGGCTGGACGATGCCGCGGCATTGTCCAGAATCGCCGTGCTCAGCGGACCATAGGTCGAGCCGAGCGTGATTAGAGGATTGCCGCTGGTAGATCCTCGGACGTTGCCGTCGGGGCGACCTGAGACGTAGGTCATCTTCACGCGTGATCGGACCAGGAACCAATGAGCGGTGTAGTTGGTATTGTACTGCTGTTCAAAGATCTTGCTTTTGACCAGTTCGTCCCGTGCAGGGCCAATGCCCAGGCCGGTCGCGGCGATCTCGCGGCAAGGGTTAAAGCCCACCACGCCGCTATCGAAGATGGTCGATTCCGAGCCGAGCGACTTCCCTTCCGGGTCGGCAAACTGGGCATACAAATTCGGAGCGGTACCGGTGATCGATGTGTTCGTTTCCGAGATCAAGTCTTCATAGGTATCCGAGATCTGCGAGACGTTCGAGACGCAGGTCATCGAACCAATGGTCATCCCTGAGTTCACCAGGTCGGCCACCCAGCCCACTTCGGTCACGGCGCCATCACGGCGCCAACTGAAACTGCCGCTGCACATCCGACCGCCACGATCCGCGGCGGCGAAGTTCACCAGGCCGATGCCGATCTGTTTCAGATTCGACTGGCATTCCATACGTCGCGCCGAAGCACGCGCGGTCGCCACGGCTGGCAGGATCAAGCCGGCCAGAATACCGATGATCGCGATGACGACCAGCAATTCGACGAGTGTGAAACCTCGACGCGGTTTGGAATTCGATGGACTCATGGACATGGCTTACCTGCACTGGATAGGCATTGGGGCCGATTCGCCACGACTGGCCATGGGCGAAGGCCTGGTTTCAGTTGGTTCTTCAGAGAGTCCGCTTTCATGGCCTCGAAATGCCGTCCGCCGAGGCAGATTCGGGAAAGCGGATAGGGAATGTACGGGTTGGTTTTCAGCTTGGATGTAGGAACGCTTGCTTATGGATTGCTTGCCTTGCCGCTTGCAATCGCCCACATTCTGGGGACGTGGTGTTAAGAACGGATTTAGTCCCAGTTGTCTTCGCTTGAAGAGAGCGCAAGCGAATCGGGCACGATGTGTGATCGTGCGCAGAAATAAGAAAGATGAAGAGAAGTGTTAAGGAGTTTGTTAGGTTGTTAAGGTCGATGTTAAGAAATCAAACCACTCAGCCAATGGAAAAGGCCACTGCAAAACGCTCGGGATATCCGGTGCGTTCTTCAGCGGCCTCGTCCTGGAACTCACAAATTGCTTCGTAAACATTCTTGGAGGGAAATGTCTCGATGTGCTTGTTACGATCTCTTCACGGAAGTGGTTCGTTGCCGCCTGGAAATATTCAAGAAAGTTTCCGGCTCCGCGCATCGGCAGGGGAAAAGCTGACCATAAAATGTCGAAACCTGAGGGGGTGACGTTCATCGAAGGAAGAATGACCGCCACCAAATCTATTCCATTGTTGTCGTGGCGAGGCCATCGGTTAGAAGGGCTTAAATCTTGTCTGAAACGGAACTTATCGCAGCCGAAGTCGTACAGCTTGCCGTCGGGATGCCCAAGAGGTATGGCGACCCGGAATCGAGCGATCCGATGCACCGCGTCTGGACCACTGGCTTTTTCAAGCAGCCGGTCGAAGGCGAAGTCCAGCTAAACCAATTGGGTTTCGAGGGAGACGGCGTGGCCGACCTGGTCAATCATGGCGGCGTCGATAAGGCGGTGCTGTGCTATTGTGCCGAGCATTACCCGGTCTGGCGGAACGAGTTCCAGCAGATCGATAGCCTGGCGAGCTCGTTTCCGGTGAAGGAGTTCGGTAACGGGGCGTTCGGCGAGAACCTCACGGTGTCGGGCCTCAATGAAGAGACGGTCTGTCTGGGGGATGTTTACGAAATCGGGACGGCCGAGGTCCAGGTCTCGCAGCCGAGACAGCCTTGCTGGAAGCTGGGCCGGCGCTGGCAATTGAAGCAATTGACTGCCTTGGCGGTGACCACCGGCCGAATGGGGTGGTACATCCGGGTCCTGGAGGAAGGTGCCGTGGCGAAGGGGCAAGCGATGCAATTAATCGAGCGTCCGCTACCCGATTGGCCGATAACGCGGGTGAACGAACTGTTTTACCGCGATCGCCATAATGTCGAGGATGCCCGGACCATGGCCGATTGCCCCTTGCTAGCGGAAGTTTGGCGAGAAGATTTTCGGTCGCGGGTCAAAAAATCGGAAGGCTAGCAAAGTTTCGCAAATCGTTACGACTGTAGCAGATACTTCACGAATCAATCCGATTGCTGGTTTTAGTAATGCTGATCAGGGCGATCGGACGAACATATTCTTCATGCTTCCGCCTACCCCAATTGCCTTTGGGAGGTAAAATAGGGGAGCAACACAAAACATTTGGATCTAAGCCTTCGGCCTCCATCCGGCAGAGGGACCAATTTTTTGCGAATACCCGTTTCACAAACGGCTAGTGCAAGTGCACGCTAAGAAACGCGTATTTCTCGCAGCGACTCCACTCGTCGCATTGGCCGAAGGTTTACTTACAAAAGACGCCCCGCTGACTAAGCGGGGCGTTTTTTGTTTCTTGCCAGTAGGAAAGCGTCTCTGCCGATCGATTACGGGCTGATGGCCCCATCCAGCGGAACCAGGTTCTCTTTCGAGAGCCGCCGCAGCTGCCCGCACGCGGCGTTGATTTTGTCTCCCTTGCGATGCCGGAACTTCACGGTGATGCCGTGGCTCTCGAGGATCTCGCGAAACCGCTGCTGCGCTTGCACGGTCGGAGTCGCGTAGGGAAGCCCTGGGACCGGGTTATAAGGGATCACATTCAGCAGGGCAGGCCGACCCTTCAGCAGGCGAGCCAACTGCTGGGCATGTTCCGGGCGATCGTTCAGTTCCGAAAGCAACACGTACTCGAAGGTCAGGCGACGTCCGCTGACGTCGAAGTAGTGATCGGCCGCGTCGAGGATCTTTTGAATCCCGATGTTCTTATTCACCGGCACGATCTGGGTACGAAGCTCGTCGTTCGGGGCATGCAGCGACACCGCCAGGTGAAAGCGTGTGTCGAGCTTCGACAACTTATCAATGGCCGGCGGCAAGCCGACGGTGCTGATCGTTATGCGGCGGGCACTGATCCCCAGGCCATCTTCCGCCGAGGCAAAGTTCAGCGCCGGTAGCAAGCGATCGACATTCGCCAGCGGCTCGCCCATGCCCATGACGACGATATGGCTCAAGCGTTCGCCTGCGGGCAAAAGCATCTGCAGACGCAGCATCTGTTCGGCGATTTCGCCGGAGGTCAGATTGCGATCGACGCCATCCAGGCCCGAGGCACAGAATACACATCCCATCGCACAGCCGACCTGGCTGCTGATGCAGATCGTGCGGCGTTCTCCATCCCGCAGCAAAACGCACTCGATCCGTCCGCCGTCTTGCAACTGCACCAGCAGCTTCTCGGTGCCGTCGTCAGCGGTGGTGTGCTTGGCGATGGTGGTCGTCCAGATTCGGGCCGACTCAGCCAGCTTTTCCCGTAGTGCCTTGGGAAGGTTCGTCATCTCTTCGAACGAGTCGACGCGCTGCTGGACGATCCAGTCGCGCAGCTGCTTGGCACGGAATTTCGGCTGTCCCAGCTCTTGGACGGACTCTTCGAGCTGATGCTGGACGATTTGTTCTACGAGGTCGATCATTCAAAAATGGTACTCAAGCGAGCCCAGAAACCCAAGGATTCGCGGGAAAACAGCGGCCAATACGCCCCAGGGCGGAAGGACCCGCTCGCAGGCCAGTCGGGGCCGATTCGTTGCCAGCAGGCGATTTTGGCCCTTGTTTGTGGCCAGGAATGCCGTCGCTGGTCAAATCGGGGGAAAACGTCTTGCCCATGGTGAACCGCGTCAGAATGCGTTATATTAGCGAAATTCATCACTTCGCGATGGCGGGGCCAACTGGCAAACTTCTCTTCCGTCGA
Source organism: Bremerella sp. JC817 (assembly GCF_040718835.1). Classification (NCBI taxonomy): domain Bacteria; kingdom Pseudomonadati; phylum Planctomycetota; class Planctomycetia; order Pirellulales; family Pirellulaceae; genus Bremerella; species Bremerella sp. JC817. Next base: position 985,920 of record NZ_JBFEFG010000280.1, read on the forward strand.
TTCTCCGCCTCGCAAGTACTAGGTCAACTTCCCCAACGGCAAGATTGCACTATGGCCCGAAAAGTCGCTAATCGTAAAGAGTTGCGCGCCCAAGTGGAAGCTGCAGAAGCAGCCGACGCTCAGGATGATGGAGCACCCAAGAAGAAAAAGGCGAAGCGCAAATCCCGCAGTAAGAAAACCACAGAAGTCCGCATGAAGATGTTCTGGGGCGTTTTCAATCAGTCGATGAAGCGGGTCGCTCTCTACGAATTCGACCAAAAGGAAGAAGCAGAAGCGAAAGCCGCCGATCTGAGCAAGTCGGGCAAGCCGCCTCACTTCGTTCAGAAGGTCAAGGAAACGATCGAAGAAACGATCGAGTAAGCACGCGGTCGTTCAGCAACTTCTTGAACGGTCCCCCCCATGCATCGTTGCCTCGTCCTAGTACCAACCTCAACGTTCTGAGTGCGGGAGTTTCCTCAATGATGCTTCGATTCTATCTGTCTTCATGCGCTATTCTGCTGGGAATGGCGCTAGGATGTTCCACGGAGCCTGCCAAGCCGGCAGCTTCCGGTGGTGGAGGGACTCCTCCGGGGCCTGCGACCGCCGGTGGTCCTCCGATGTTTGCGCTCGCGCCTCCAGGCGACGCTACGCCTCCGCTGGACGATGGCAAGGTTCAGTCGACCATGCCGGCCGGGTGGAAGTTTCTGCCACGCTCCAAAGACTATCTGTTTGCCGCCTATCTCGAAGACAAGGCTGGCGTTCCGCGCATCGTCTTGAAGCAGGCCGATTCAGATGGCTTGCCAAATTCGGATTCCGACGCCGCAGTCGATCAGTTGGTTGCCAAAGTGACCGAAGAAGTGGGCAGCGACAAGAAGGCTGCCATCACGAAGATGAACCTCGGTGACAATCGCTTCGTTCGCTTCGAGAAAGCGATGTCGTTCCGCAGCCAGCCCGCCAGCGGCGTGACACTGGAAACGGTTTTGGGTGGCAAGCGTTACTCGATCGAGTTGTTGTCTTACACCAGCGACAACAATCGGCACTTGCCATCGCTATATCGCTTTGCGGCCGACTTGAAAGTCTCGGATGGCACGGCTGCCCCGGCGGAAGAGCCAATGGCAACCGAAGAGCCGAAGGAAGAGGCTGGATCGGAAGAAGAGCCAATGACCCAAGAGAAGCCAGGCGAGGAAAAGCCTGCTGAAGAATCGGCAGAAGAATCCTCGGCGGAAAGCCCTGAGTAGGCCACGCGCTTCTGAAATCTTAAGGGTGTGGCCCGTCGGCATCGACGAAGTGCCCACCCTCGTACACGATCAGTGCCTGGCGATTGGCGAGTAGCCACTTCCAGATCGGGTCGAGCGCGCTGCGGGTCGCTTCTTTCTCGTCCGCTTGCTGTGTCATGTCTTGAGCGGCGATCATGCTGGTCGCTTTTTCCAGCATGCTGGCCAGGTGTTCGCTGTCCTGCTTCTCTTGGGCATAGCGTTTCAGCAGTTCAACATCGTCTTCCATGATGCCATCCCCAGGGTGATTGAATTCCAGGACCGCCTTCGCTTCGGCATCGTGCAGGAGCAAGTCTCCTTCCAGGCGATAACGCCGAGAGATCTGCGGCAGCATACGTGCGAGCTGGTCACGCGTGAGATTGCCGTCCGTGATGATGCAACGGATGTATTGGCCCATGCCGATGAATCTCGCAAAAGGAATCCAAACGTCAAATGCGAAGTCTGGTCAGACAAGCACAGAATGTTCCATCTGGCTCAGGTGCGTGTTACTCGTCTGGAATGAAAAGTCCAAGCGCCGGTCAATCGAAGACGCGGCAGATCGCTTCCGATGCATTTGAATGGGTTGATGCTGCGCGATACGAAAACGAGAACCTTCGTAATGTGTGTTCCCGTAATTTCTGGCGACTCCTAACGACCCGCAATCGCGATGCCAGTCGTCGAAGAAGAGGCTGCCCCAGCCGCTCGCGTACAATCCTCGCACAGGCGGGGGGGATCGTAAAGATTAAGATGCTGCTAGAAAGCCAGATTTATAATGAAACAAACCGCATAGAGTTGCGGGCAGTTTCTCGTAATCTCCGCACGTCGAATGGGTGCGCTAAGTATGCTAGATTGAGCTCCTTCCCACTCCCACCTTTCTTCCTTTCCTTGCGAGCCCCCTCATGAAACGCGTAGTGCTCTTTCTTTGTCTGATTTCGTTTGCCGCCGTGGCGTACGCCGATAAACCTGCACCTCCAGAAACACAATTGGTGAAGCCTGGCGAGCGGATCACCTTCGACAAGCTCGATCAGGAAGAAGCGTTTGGCCGCAAAGGTAAGCCAGGAGCGAATGGCTGGCGGGCAGGCATTGGCGAGTGGAGCGTCGTCGACGGTGCCGGCTATGCCAAAGAAGAAGGCCCGAGCGAAAAGCGACCGCGTGGCCATGAAGCGGTGTGCGAACATATCGTCGACTTGGGCGACCTGGTGTTGACCGGCGAGTTCAAGCTGGGCCCGGCACCTCAGGTTGGTTTCGTCTGTCGCGACACGCATCAACCCAATCACCATCTTGGTCGCGTGCTGATCACGCCGTCCGCTATCTGGATTCAAAAGATGAGCGGCATTGCCAAAGAGACACGCAAAGAAGAGCTGAAGCGGATCAAGGTCGACATCGATCCAAACACCTGGCACAAAGTGACTGTCGAAGTCAAAGGGGATCGCTGGCTGGTTCGCGTCGACGATCACGTCCTGGAAGGGAGCCACGAACGTTTTCTCGATCGCAAAGGTCGTGTCGGCTTCGTCGCACGCGGAGAAGGGGCTCAGTTCCGCAACGTCGCCATCTGGAAAGCGGCTGAGTAAAGCGAGCGGCTTCGCTTCTCGCCACGATTATTCTTCGTACTCGTCCGGGTCTGGCTGCTGTAAGACCCGGCTGGCAGGGATGTCGATTGTCAGGCTTTGCCCAGGTCGCTGCTGGGCGAATGTTTGAATCCGCTTCAGGCTATCGATGATCGGCAACGAGATCTCACGGAAGTGGATCGCAACGGTGCCGCTGTCGTGCAAGAAGGCGGCCTGATCTCGCAGGTCTTCGATTGGTTCGACGTTCCAGCTATCCTCTTGTTGCTCGAACAGCTGACAGCGACCAATGCCAGCTTCAATGCGGATGGGCTCGCCACGCCAACGTAGGCCCCGGGTAACTTTCGCTTTTTGAACAATAGAACCAGCAGGATCGACGTATTCGAGATAGAACTGCCGTCGCATGGCGTGGGCATCGTCCTGAAGATAATCGATCAAGGTCGCTGCCGCGGCACCGACGCCTTCGCTCGTGACCACGCGGGCGTAGTCATCCCAGGGAGCCCCGAAGAGTATTTCAGTCGAGATCTGCTCAGGCTGCCACAGGGCCTGAATCACTTCCATGTCAACCGGCGATAATTCAACCGTCAGATGCTCTTCATCTGCCTGGAGGAACATGTTGAGGTACATACCGTACTGCTCGATTTAGATGGCGTGATAAACAGATCGTTCACAAGGCATTTCGTAACTACGTATGTTGATATTAAAAAATGCACCTGGCAATCACAGATCGCGAGGTGCATTGTTATGAGAGTATATTTTCGTCGTTTTACGTCATGGGGACCTATCGGGTCGCACACGACGGGTCGTCGTCGCAGGTGTAGTCGAAGAACTTACGGTCCTTGATCACTTTGGCGACCGGGGCTGGAACCATCGACTCCCACGAAAGGTCGCACTCTCCGATCTTTCGCAGCACGTCACGCGAGAAAATACCGAGGCAATCTGGATCGTAATTATCCAGATTGTTGATCCCGCCACGCTCCAGCAAATAGCCGTAAAGCTTCTTTAGCTCGGGTTTGATTTCCAGGTTTTCGCAAGTCATCAACTCGCCCGTGTCGCGATCGAGCAACGGATAGCAGTAGATCTTCAGGTCGTTCTTGAACAATCGGCCAAACGATTCGAGAATGCCGCCGTCGAGCTGCGTGTAGTACTTGTCGTCGAACAGCTCTCGCATGCTGCCGGCACCCATGGTGATGGCAATCTTTTCCTTGGTATAGCGGGACAGGTAAGCCGCCAGGCGGTAATACTCGAAGTAGTCCGAGATTAGCACCGTCATCCCGCAGGCCGCCATAATGTCGGCTCGGGCCAGGAAGTCGCGTCGATCGATCTCCCCCTCGGCCTTCAAGTTCCGCATGGTGATCTCCATGATCTGGGCCACCTCTTTCCCTTTCACTTCGGGAAGCTGCGAGAACTTTTCATGGGCACACTGCAGCATATCGACATTGACGTTGCAGACCGGACGGAAGCTGCCGCGTTCGACCAGCAGCGGCTTCTTGTAGAGGAACTCGGATGGCTGCAGCACGGTGCCGTTGGCAGCAAACATGGCGGCACCGCTCAAACCGAGTTCGACCAGCTTCAAGCTCATCAGGCGGTTGTCGACCCGGCGGAAAGCGATCCCGGAGAACTCGATCATGTCAATCTCGATGCGCGAGGTCGACAGACCATCCAGCAACGAATCGACCAGCATTTCGGGCTCGTGATGGTAATGGAATGCGCCGTAGACCAGGTTGACGCCGACAATGCCCAGGGCTTCCTGCTGGAGAGCCGTTTCGTTGTCGAGCATCCGGACGTGGATGATCACCTGGCTGTCTTCGTCGCGCGGGTGAGCTTGGAACTTGATGCCCATCCAGCCATGGCATTCGGCGCCACCTTTGTAGCCACGTGCGGCCACGGTGTCGGCGAAGGCGAAGAAGGTGCTCGTCTCGCCGCGCATGTCGGTCAAGCGTTCGAGGTTGAGTTTATGTTCCTGGTCGAGCATCGCCTGCAAGCGTTCGCGGCAGACATAGCGGGCGGCGCGGCCATAGATGGCATCGCTCACCTGCATGTCGTAAGCGGACATACTTTTGGCGATCGTGCCCGCGGCGGCACCCACGCGGAAGAACCAGCGGACAACTTCCTGGCCGGCCCCGATTTCAGCGAAGGTTCCGTAGCGGCGGTTGTCGAGGTTGACGGCCAGCGCCTTTTGATGGGTGTCCAGCGGCTTATTAGCGGAGGAGATTTCGAGCATACGATTTTGCGGTGTAGGTCGTGAAATTGAGTATGGATCGAACGAATGCGACGTCCTTCGCAAGTGAGTCTGAGCGAAAGACACACTGCGATAACATAACCCTTCGACAACATCGTGTCACAACTTTCTCTTCGGTTTCGCCGTCAGCAAATCCGGTCTTTACGGCGGAAAAGAGGTGCGTAAGAAAAGTCCGCGTAGACCGGCGTTAGGGGAAGAAGGGGGACTGTTCGATGCCAGCAGCAATGCGAATTACGTCTGTGGCTGTTTTTGGAAAAACAGGGGTGCTAGCGTAGTTAGAGAATGTGCTTTCGCCATTTGCCTCGGTTTCCCGCTCGCCAGTTCGCACATTGCTTTTGTAGCGAACGAATCTCGCCGGTTCGATTTCGAGTGCGTCTTTCGCGTGCACGACCGCGCATAAAAAAGCGGCCACGGTGGGGATGGATGCCACCGCGGCCGCTTGGCGAAAAGGTAAAGGGAGGAATAAAGAAGAGCAGGGTTGGAGCGAGTTCTAACCGAAGAGCGATGTAACGGCTTCGGCCTTGACTAGCTCGCGAGGTTGATTGAGGTGGTTGTAAACGATGGTCTGCGGATCGATGCCGATCGCGTGATACATCGTGGCTAACAGTTCGGTGGGATGGACCGGATCGCTCTTGGGAGCGGACGCGGTTTCATCCGATTCGCCATACACCTTGCCGCGGCCGATCCCGGCACCAGCAAGGCATGCGGTGTAACAATAAGGCCAGTGATCGCGACCGTCGGCGCTGTTGTTATTGCCGGAGGTGCTAACGCCGCGCTGCGGACTACGACCGAACTCGCCCACGGCAACGATCAAGGTTTCTTCCAGCAGGCCGCGGTCGTCCATGTCGGAGATCAGTGCCGATAAGCCGGAGTCGAGCAGCGGAGCCGATTGGGTCTTCATCCGTTTGGTCAGCTCAACGTGATGGTCCCAGCTGTGGTTGTCGCTGTTGGCAACCTTCGGCCAGATCACCTCGACGACGCGGGTACCAGCTTCCACCAACCGACGAGCCAGCAGCAAGCTTTGGCCAAACGTATTGCGGCCATAGCGATCGCGGGTCTTGTCCGACTCTTTGGAAAGATCGAACGCGTCGCGTGCCCGACCGCTGGAGATCAGATTGAGGGCCGTTTCGTAATACTTGTCGAGATCGTACGACTCGACCGCTTTGTCAAGCGCCGGCATGCCGGCGTTGATCATGTCGCGCAGGCGAGCGCGGCGACCGAGACGTGTGCTGGTAATCTCGGGGCGGAGCTTCAAGTCGTCGACGTTGATACGCTCCATCTTGTTCATGTCCATATCGTCTCCGTTGGGGAAGAGATAATACGGATCGTACGCGCGGCCGAGGAAGCCAGCGGTACCTGACTTGTTGACGACGTTACTTTCCTGCAGCGGGCGAGGCATCATCACGAACGGCAGCATCGGAACTTCGGGCGGCTTGAACTTGATGATATTGCAGCCGAAGTTCGGGAAGTCTTTCGGTGTCGGCGGTTCTAACTGACCGCTGGGGCTCACCTTGTCGGCGGTATAGCCGGTATGCATCTGATAGATGGCGGCCGTGTGATTGAACAACCCAACCGGTGTATAGCTCATCGAGCGGATGAGCGTCAGCTTGTCGGTTTCCTGCGCCAGCTTCGGCAGGTTCTCGGTCAGGTCCATGCCTGGCACTTTGCTGCCGATCCGCTTGAACGCACTGCGGACGTTATCTGGAACGTTGTCTTTGGGGTCCCACAAATCGAGATGGCTGGGTCCACCTTGCAGGTAGACCAGGATGATGCTCTTCGCTCTGCCGAAGTGAGCACCATGCGAAGTCACCGGCGCGGCTTGAGCTTGCTGCGATTGAATGTTCAGCAGTTGCCCGAGGGTGAGCCCTAGCATCGCCGATCCACCGACGCGAAGCAGATCGCGGCGGGAAGGTGCCAGGTGGCTATCGCAAACGTCCTTCGCTTTACTTCCAGGAATGACCAGCATGAGGAATGCTCCTTGGTCAAATGGGAGGATCGCCATCACGGGTGAAGTGATGGCATGCGAGCGGAGGTAGGATGGCCGAATCATCAAGTGATAGATGAACGAGAGAGAAGGTCTCTCGGCGGGCATCCGGCGCTTGCGGGGAGAGCGCGGTCCTCGACAAAACAGCCTGTCATGGTATTACCCCTCACACGAAGGCTGCAGGCCGCAGTATGACAATTCGAAAAGGCAAAGTCAAGCTGCGCATCCGCGATCGGTTTTAGTGGTGCGATATGCCCCTTAGGGCGGTCGATTCGCCCTGCTAGCGTGTGTTTCGGCCCGATTCGTTTTCCATCTTCCGGCCGAAACGCCGTCGCTGGTTGCTCTTGTCGGGGGCGGCTTCTTTTTGGTACCTACCGCCACGGAATTATCTTGACTGAGAAGGAGTGTCGAATATGCGACGTCAATTTTTGAAGTGGATTGCTAGCAGTTTTGCATTCGGAGCCGCGTCGGCACTGGGTGGTAACCGGGCCTTCACGTCGCAGTTGATGGCGGCCAATACGGTCGACCTGAAGGACACTTTGGAAAAAGATTTATACGCTCGAACGCCAGAGCAATTCGAGTTTATTGAGACGGTTGTGCTGCTGGTCGCCAACAAGATTCTTTCACCCAAGTTGGTTTACTCTACCTTTAAATGGTCTCTGCAGTACGACAAGGGGCGACGTTTTTACTACTTCGAAGCTGCGATGCGAAAACGCGCCAAGCAACAGGGCGTGGAAATCTAACAATCGCCAGATAGTTCGTCTACAAACTCCTTGACCGCTAAGCGGTTTCCCCGAGAATCGTCCAGACAGAGCGACACTTGCGCTGTGCTGCGCGGTTTACTCTAGAAGGCGACCCACCCCATCCCACCTCGGTCGTCTCGAATCTTGGAACAGATCGACAGAAGAGAAAAGTCCCATGACGGAAACGACCCGAAAGAACATTACCCAGCTTATATTGCCAGGTTTGTTCCTTTTCGGCGCCCTAGTTTACATGCACGGCCCCGGTTACGTGCAGTTCTTTCGCAAGCACATGCTCGCCTACAGCATGCAGCGTGATTCGTTGTTTGGCCCCGTGAAGTACAACGTTCGCCTCAAGGCGATGTTCACGGACGAACTTGGCGACGAGTGCATGGTCTATGTGATCACCGACCTGGAGCAGTCGAAGTCAGACACCAACAATCACGAAGAGCTGCTTCTCGTGGATAAGTGGAGCAAGGTGATCGATCGAAAGGTCGAAGCCAACGCCGGTTTCATCCGCAGCACGCATCTTTCACCGCAAGATGGTTATGCCGTGCTCGAAATTGTGCGCGACATTCCGCAGCAGTCGCATCGGATGGCCCAGGTCGTCCACTATCAGATCTCGCGTGAACAGATTGCTATGACCGATAGCGAAACGCGAGACATGTTTCCTGAGAACGGCTGGCACGACCGATGGCGTAACCCTCATGGTCGTCATCCTGGCTGGGGACGCCGCGGACCAGGTCCTCCGGGACCACCTCCGACACAAGAGCAGATCCAGGCCTGGCACGAAGCTCAGCAGCGTCAGAGGGAACGCCGCCGCGACCGTCAGCGCGACGACGAAGTTGCCGACACCGACGAGAATCGTCGATCACGGCAGAAGCAGGAAAACATGGAGCGACCGCGCCCCATGGGCACCGATAACCAGCGACTGCTCGATGTCGGCAGTCTTGGACGGGCCCGAGACGAAGCAACCAAAATCGTTGCTCTGCCACGATAGCCGGCGATACGCTTCGGCCATGTTGTGGACGATCGCTTCTTCGACATTACCGCTGGGACATGGAATCACCAGCGCGATGTGCTGGGGAATGAACAACACGACGCGATGACGAATCTTCGCGTCGGTTACCCAGACGGCACCATTCTCGGCCACGGCAAACTCGCCTGGCAGTACGGCAAAGTCGACATCTTCCAGTTCGTGGGGATCTTCCACGCGGTCGATATCAACCGTTCCCATCAGCCCGTCGATGCAACTGACGGTCTTTCGGCCTTCGGTATAGACCGGGATCTTGGCGAGTTCGGCCGATAGCCCATCGATCCCTTCGACCACGACGGCCGTTCCGCCGACCGCTTGCAGCACATCGCCAAAGTGCGCGACCGCATCGCCGTATTGGATCCAATCTTGATCGAGGTTGGGCAGGTCGGCCGCGGGCACCATTTTGTTGCGGACCGATTTCAAAATGTCGTCTTTGCTGCTCATCAACGTTCGCTCTTCTGGGACTTCTTGCGCTGGGCGTATTGCTTGCGGAAACTTTCCGGCGGGGACTCGGGCATCTCGCGATTGCGGCCCCAGGGATTCAATCCGTTGTAGATCAGGAAGCGGGGCATGGTCCGCAGAAAGAACTTGCCGATCCCCCCCAGCCAGGCATAAAGCTTCGGCCGCTGGAAGACCCACGAGGCGATCTTCATCGGCATGGTCTTCGAGACCGGTAACTGTTTCTGGCGATTCACTTCGCTTCGCAGCGTCAGCAGTTGCTCGTGCAGATTGATCTTCACCGGGCAGACGTCGCTGCAACTGCCACACAGCGTGCAGGCAAACGGCAGCGACTTGTGATGCTTGGCGTCGCGCAGTGGATTGAGGATCGAACCAATCGGCCCTGGCACCGTGGCGGCATAGCTATGACCACCACTACGGCGATAAACGGGGCAGGTGTTCATGCAAGCGCCACAGCGGATGCACTTCAGCGAGTTGCGGAAGTCGTCGCTGTCCATCAACTTGCTGCGGCCGTTATCGACCAGCACGATGTGCAGTTCGCCACCTTCGACCGGGCCATGGAAGTGGGACGAGTAGGTCGTGATCGGCTGACCGGTCGCGCTGCGAGCTAACAGCCGCAGAAAGATGCTGAGGTGATCCACCTTCGGGATCAGCTTCTCGATGCCCATGCAGGCAATGTGAACCTTCGGCAGCGAAACACCCAGGTCGGCGTTTCCTTCGTTGGTGCAAACCACAAAGCCGCCAGTTTCGGCGATGGCGAAGTTCACGCCGGTGATGCCGACATCGGCTTGCACGAATTTCTGCCGCAAATGCTGCCGAGCCGATTCGGTCAAGTAATTCGGATCGCAGTTGCCTTCTTCGGTCTGCAGATGTTCATGGAACGTATCGCTGACATCCTCTTTCTTCAAATGGATCGCCGGCATCACGATGTGCGAAGGAGGTTCTTCGCGCAGCTGCACGATGCGTTCACCGAGGTCGGTGTCGACGACTTCGATGCCATGCTTATCGAGCCATGGGTTGAGGTGACACTCTTCGGTCAGCATCGACTTCGATTTGACGATGCGTTTGGCTTGATGCTTTTGCAGAATCTCGAGCACGATGCGATTGTGCTCTTCAGCATCTTTGGCCCAATGAACGGTTGCACCGCGAGCGGTCGCGTTTCGCTCGAACTCTTCGAGGTAGTCCGCCAGCTTGCTGACGGTGTGCGATTTGATCTGCGAGGCACAAGCACGCAGCGTTTCCCATTCGGGCAGACTGTTGGCCATGCGGTCGCGTTTCTCGCGAATGAACCACAGGGCCGAGTCGTGCCAATGGGTACGCGACTGGTCTTTGTTGAACCGGTCGGCGTTGGTGGGATGGTCGTAGCTTTTCACGGCGCTCATTGGGGGACTCCGTATCCGGCAAGGATCTCGGCAATATGCATGACCGAGATCGGCTGCTTGTCACGGCGAATCAGTCCGGCGAGGTGCATCAAGCAAGACATGTCGCCGGCGGTCAGCACCTGGGTGCCGGCCTGCAAGTGGTCGGCAACGCGATCGCGACCCATTGTGCAACTGACTGCCTCTTCTGAAACCGCAAAGGTTCCGCCGAAGCCACAGCATTCGTCTTTCCGCTTCAAGTCGGCGATCTCGATACCATCGAGCATCTCGAGCAGTTGCAGCGGCTTGTTGAAGCTAGGGGCGTTCAGTTCGCTGTCGCTCGCCAGGCGAAGTTCTCGCAGGCCATGGCAACTGGAATGCAGCCCGACCTTGTAAGGAAACTTGACCGGCAGCGATTCAATCTTCAGCACGTCGACCAGGAACTCGCACAGTTCGTAGATCCGCGTTCGGATCGTTTCGTAACGAGCGTCTTCGTGCACCAGGTGGGCGTAATGGTTCTTGACCATCGAAACGCAGCTTCCACTCGGAGCGACGATCGCATCGTAGCCAGAGAAGATGTCGAGAAAGCGATCGGCCAGCGGCAACGCATCCTGGTCGCAACCAGAGTTCAGCATTGGCTGACCACAGCAAGTCTGGGCTTCAGGGAACTCGACATCGAGTCCTTGCTGCTCCAGCAGGTCAAGAGTCGCCATGGCAACGCGCGGGTAAAGCTGGTCGACATAGCAGGGAACAAACAGGGCAACGCGCATGGCAAATTGAACAGCGAGAAGGGGGGATCCAAGAAGCAAAAGCAGGGCTGGTGTAGTCCAGCATTATAACTGGTTAGCCGGGCTTTCCGACGCAGATCAACCAATTGCCGGAGATTTTTCTGACAGCGTGTCCGATTGGGTCAAATCGGTGACGGATAGCTCAACCCTCAGCGTGGTGCCGATATCTTCCTGGCATTGCAGTTCGCAGTGGCCATGCAGCAGTTCGACACAGTCGTCGATTCGTTGTCGGCCGGCGACCTCTTCATCATGCATTAGATCGCAGGTTCCGTCGTCAATGATCCGCAGCAGCAGGTGATCGTCGTTCTGCTGAAGGTCGAGCGTCACGTGTTGGGCATGGCGATGGCGGCGAATCACGTCGAAGGCCTCGCGGACCAGGTGAACGATGGCACACTCGCTGAGCGGGGTCAGTCGATCAAAGTCGACATCGTGCCGGAAGGTAACCGTACGAATCGACTGCTCTAACTGCTCGGACAAACGTTCGAGACTGCCAATCACCCCTTCGTCGTGAACCAACGATGGGCTGAGGCAATTCATCACGCGGCGCGTTTGAAACAGGCTCTCGCGAATCATGTCGATGGCCTGGGGAAGGGTTTCGTCATTGAGTTGGCCGCGACGGCTGAGTCCTTCCAGGTGAAACAGCGCAGACGTCAAATTCGGCAAAGCCATGTCGTGCAGGTCGAGCGCCAGCAATTGCCGCTCACGATCTTGATCGGCCCGTAAAAACTGGAAGAACGCTTTATCTTCCAACAAATGGCCATGGGCCGACCGCAACGCATCGCACTGTTCCAGCAACTGACGGAGCTGATCTTGAAGTTCGGCAGTTGAGTTTTGTTTCTGCTGCGCTCCGGCGGAAAAAGCCAGCTGCCAAATAGCTACTGCGGCGATCGCAATCCCTACCAAAGAGGTTGCCAGGCCAAGACTTGAGAGCATAGTTGGCACGGTGAATGCACTGAGGCCCAGCGCGGCCGTCAAAATACCTAGGGCGGCAATAGCAGAATGGCAGTTTCGGTCGGCAAGCACGAGATGAGACCTCTGTGCATCGAGATGCGAGGATGAATCGTCAGTAAGCATGGTGATAACACCCCGCTAAGTGAGAAACAGCCCCTCCCTCAGGTTGCATGGCCGGGCCGTCGTTATAATTTGCCTAAAATACATAAGAACCTAATTTAACCAGCGTTCTGTAGCCGTTAAAATCGGCTCTCGCGAGCCACTTTGAGAGAATGTCCTACTGTTGAAGAGTCGCCTGAAGCTGGCGGCCATACGCATCTATTTGTTTTTCAGAGTGATCTGGGGGAAAGATTGACTATGCTTCGTGTTTGTTTGATTCTGACGATGACCTTCTTAGCACTGCCTCAATTGGCAGAAGCTGGTCGCCGTCACCACTGCAAGACTGCTTGTGTCGCTGCCTGCGACGATGGTTGTGGCACTGCTGCTTGCTCGACTTGCGGTGAAGCCGCACCTGCCCAGATGGTCGAAAAGACCGTCATGGTACCAACGAAGGTCATGGAAACGCGCACCGTTACCAAGACCGTCTGCAAGCCGGAAACCCGTGAAGAAACCTACAAGGTTTGCAAGCGCGTTCCGGAAACCAACTACGTGACCAAGGAATACACCGTGAGTGTTCCAACTTGGGAAACCAAGATGGTCGAGTACACCGTCTGCAAGCCTGTCTATGAAACCAAGACCGGTACCAAGACGGTTATGGTTCCGACCTACGAAACCAAGTTGGTCGACTACACCGTTTGCAAGCCAGTCTACGAAACCAAGACCGGTACCAAGACTGTGATGGTCCCAACTTGGGAAACCAAGATGGTTGACTACACCGTTTGCAAGCCAGTCTACGAAACCAAGACCGGTACCAAGACCGTGATGGTTCCGACCTGGGAAACCAAGGTTGTCGACTACACCGTCAGCAAGCCAGTTTGGGAAACCAAGACCAAGACTTGCACCGTGATGGTTCCTACCCAGGAACAGCGCACCGGTACCAAGACGGTCTGCAAGATGGTTCCTGAAACCGTCACCAAGACGCGCTGCATCGACAAGGGCTGCTGGCAGACCAAGACCAGCACCGACTGCTGCGGTTGCCCAACGACCTGCAAGGTTTGGGTTCCTAACGTTGTCGAAGAAGCCTACGAATGCACCGTTAGCAAGCCTGTTACCGAGCAAGTGGAATACACCTACACGGTGTGTGTCATGAAGCCGGAAGAACGCACCACGACTTACAAGGTCTGCAACATGGTCACCGAGACCAAGCAGAAGGAAGTCAAGCACATGGTTTGCGTCCCGGAAACCAAAGAATACACCTACCAGGTGTGCAAGATGGTTCCGGAAACCCTGACCAAAGAAGTGAAGTACATGGTCTGCAAGCCAGAGACCCGTGAATACACTTACCAGGTCTGCAATATGGTTTCTGAAACCAAGCAGAAGGAAGTGAAGGTCAAGGTTTGCGTGCCAGAAACTCGCGAGTACACCTACCAGGTCTGCAAGATGGTTCCTGAAACCAAGACCAAGGAAGTGAAGTACATGGTCTGCAAGACCGAAACCCGCACCAAGGAAGTTCCGGTTACGACCTACAAGACCGTCTACGAAGACAAGGTTCGTACCTGCACCGTCATGGTTCCAACCACCGTTACTGAAGAAATTCAGGTTCCGGTTTGCAAGATGGTTCCTAAGACCATCATGGTTCCAGCTTGCGGCAGTGCCCCGGTTGCTTGTGGTTGCGGTGGCTAAGCCCAACGCCCAGGCCTCCCCGGTCTGAAGCTAAATACGAAAAGGCCTGCGGTCGAGAGATCGTGGGCCTTTTTTTATGCGCGGAGGTCAGCGGCCGAAAGGGAGGCCACAATGGGCCACGCGTTGCGGGAGAACCGAAGGGGAGGGGAGTCCGGCGGTTAGGGCTGCTCTAGAACGCTTCAGGGCCGACGTAGGCGAAGCGAGGGATCTGCTGACCATCGATCTCGACGGTCTCGGTAAACATCGTCAGAGGACGCACCCAGAGGCTCTGATCGCCGTAGTCTTTGCGATAAACCACCAGCGGCTCTTCAGTCTCGCTATGCCGGGCCACGCCCAGCACGACGTACGCGGGGCCTTTGTAATGACGATAACGTCCCGCAATGATGGTTTCTGGGGGCAAATTCGACATGGGGCAGAAGCGCCTCTCAAGCGACGCCAGGCGAAGAAACGCCAATGGCAAGGAAGAAAGAAAGGGTGGGCGGAGGGATTCGAACCCACGACCCCTGGAACCACAATCCAGTGCTCTAACCAACTGAGCTACGCCCACCACGATCGAAGCGACTTATCTTAAATACCGGGCCGAATCTCGTCAATCGGCCCCCAAGGGCGATTTTCGCAAGATTCGCAATTTCAGGCACTTACTGCCCTTCGTTTACCTCGAAAGGAAACGAATCGTCGACGTTCGCCGCGGAAAGTTGGACCAGGAACGGGGCCAGTCGGTTCGCCAGGATCTGCAAAAGTTGCTCCCCTTTTTCAGCGGTCGCCTCGTGAGGGTTTCCGGAGCCGGAGTTGGTCGTCAGCAGGTGCCAGGGACGGGTAATCGACACCCACCCTTTCTCCAGTGCCTCGAATTGCATCGGTCTGACCGCTCCCGAATCAGCGTCGAACGACCCATCTGATCGTCGGGCGACCAACTCGGGGTTATAGGCAAGGATTAGGGATGTTTCCATTTCTCCGGCGTGGTCTTCGTTGTGCTTGAAGATCTGGTGATAGTCGTCGCCGTCGAGGACTTTGAACCAGTTGCACAGAAAGACATGCGCCTCGGTCTTGCCGTACAGTTCGCGAAGCAGCGGCTTCATCTCGTTCCCGCCATGGCTGTTCAGCAGCACTACCTTCTTGATCCCACTTTCGACCAGCGATTGGACCAGATCGGTCACCACCGCGTACAGCGTCGATGGATTTATGTTCATCGCCAGCGGAAACTTCCGCATGTTGGTCTCGGTGCCGTAGGGCATGGTCGGCAGCAGGATCACTTTCGCCCCTTGAGCATGCGCCGCTTCGCAGATCCGCTCGCCGATCATCGTTCCTTCGTAGTCGTCGGTCCCGTATGGCAGGTGCAAGTTGTGCGGCTCGGTAGCTCCCAGCGGCAGAACGGCGACCTCGTATGAAGTCTCTTTCACGTGACCATAACGGACTTCCGATAGTTTCCAGGGACGCGGGGCAGGCATGGTGAAGCTCCAACGAGAAAGAGAAACGTGGCAGGAGCTTTCGATTGTACGAGGCCAGCTATTGGTGAACTACCACGCCGGGCAACGATTGCTTCAGCCGGGCCACTCCGTCCGCGGTGACCTTGGTTTGGCGAGCATCGATCATTTCCAGATTCTTCAGCCGAGCTAAAGCAAGCAGGCCTTCGTCGCTGACCTGGGTAACTGCCATCCGCAGCACTTTCAAGTTCGACAGTCCACGCAGTTGGGCGATCCCGGCATCGGTGATCCGGGTGCCGCTGATGTCGAGTTCTTCGAGCCCCTTGAGCTTGCCAATGGTTGCCATCGATGCGTCGGTGACGCTGGTCGAAGCGACGCACAAGTCACGCAACTTCTGGCAATCTTTCAGGAAAGGGATGCCGGCGTCGGTGATGTTGGTGACTTGCAGGTCGAGCCAGCGAAGCTGCGGGAACTTGCCGATGTGCTCTAGCGCTTTGTTGGTTAGCTTCGTCGCGCCGCATAGCGATAGATCGGTGGTCGGTCCATCAGCGGGAAGGGCCAGCACTTCGTCGTCGGTCACTTGCAGATAGCTGAGATAACCGGCGTCGATCCGAGGGTATTCCTGGCCGGTTTCCTGCATCAATGTCAGCGGAATGTCGTTTCCTTGATACATCTTGTACAGCGTGCGGATGAACGGCTCTCGCAGCGAACGCTCGTCACCATCCAGCAAGTACTGCGTCAAGCCAGCCGAGTGGCTATAGATGGCCGAAATGTCTTCGCGTTTCTGCAGCTTCTCGCGGCCGAGCTCGACGATCTCGGCCAGCGGCATATGAAAGTTGCCGACGAAATAACGGTTCCGGGCATACTGTAGCCGCGAAGCATCGAGCCCCCCCAGCGTCATGTAGCCATCGAAGATCCGCAGCGATTCGAGATACATCGCCACCCCTTCGACTGCCCACGCGTTGAAGTTCAGCCCGACATCTTTGCTGGCCGAACGATACTCTTGAAACAGTTGGTGCGACACCTCATGGTGCCAGGTCGCATGGGCCGTTTCGTCGTCGCTGTGAAACAGATAGACCTTTTCGTCATCGAACTGATAGATCCCCAGCGTGATGCCGATTCGCGGCTGGACTGGTTCCAGGTAGCTGACATATTCGCCACGCGACTTGAACAGCACAACTTGAAACTTCTTCCGCACCGGGCTGGGCGTGCTGCCGTTAAAGTAACTGGCCAACTGGCGAGGGTTGCTCCAGAACGAGAAGAACATCTGCTCCCACGCCGAGTAAACCACTTCCAGCCGTTCCCCCAGCTTCAAGCCTTCCGCTTCGCTGTGGTTGGTCAGGATCTCGAAGTGAGGCGTATCGATCTGCCAATAACTTCGCGCTGGCCAGCCGAGCTTGGGATGTTCGTAACGGGGCTGCTTGGCGCGGGTCACTACGCCAGGGCGACGCCATGCGCCGTTGACGTTGGCATAGCCCAGGATCCGCCGGGCTTCGGCGTGATCGGGATTGTTGCGTAAGACTTCGTGCAACGTTTGATACGAGGCCGCCCCTTGTTCCGCGTCGACCAGTTTGCGGGCATGCTCGAACAACGCATCCGCGTAAGCGTTACGAAGTGAGCGGAACTTGGAATACCAAAACTGCTCGAGCTGCGGAGCGCTGCTCTTCGGTTCAAGCGGATCGGACTCTGGCACCAGGTAAAGCACGTTCGCTTCACCCATCGCAGGAATCAGCCAGTCGCGGGTTGTCTTCGCTTGTGCCGGCAGGCCGACTTCATCCGCCTTCTTGGCCAACGCTTCCAACTCGGTCTGCATCCGCGTATCGATCTCGCTACGCGACGGCGCGGCGGTATCCAAAGCGACAGCCGAAAGGATCAGGATGGCGGCGGTGGTCAGATGCACGATGGTTTCCGGAAAGAGGAGAACGGACTCGATAGTCTAGTGTGATCCCTGGGGCGGTTTCTTACCAATTATTGGCATCGGCGCACGAAAAAACCGAGCGGGCCATTTCGATCTGCTCGGTTTTTTTCGGTTGTAGGGCTTGCCGTGGCAAACCGGCTCGGCCGTCGTCTCCCCAGCCCAAAGCGGGGGCGACAGGCGATTTACTGCTTTTCTTTGTCGAAAGCGGAGTCGAAGGCGACATCGCTGGGGGCGAAGTCGATGCTGCGAACGAATTCGCACGACTCTTCCGCACCATGCAGACGATCCATGCCGCTGTCTTCCCATTCGACACTCAGTGGACCGGTGTACTGGATGTCGTTGAGGGCACGGATGATTTCTTCAAAGTTCACGCCACCATGGCCTGGGCTGCGGAAGTTCCAGCCGCGACGATGATCGCCGAAATCGATGTGGCTGCTCAGGATGCCGGTGCGGCCGTTGAGCGTGGTGATCGCGTCCTTGATGTGGACGTGATAGATACGATCGGGGAAGTAACGAATGAATTCCACAGGATCGATACCTTGCCACAGCAAGTGGCTAGGATCGAAGTTGAAACCGAATTCTTCGCGGTGACCGATCGCTTCCAGGGCACGTTCGGCACTATAGATATCGAAGGCGATTTCGGTCGGGTGAACTTCCAGGGCGAACTTGATGCCGCATTCGCCGAACACGTCCATGATCGGGTTCCAGCGATCGGCGAACAGCTTGAAGCCGTCGTCGATCATCTTCGGAGGAACCGGTGGGAAGCTATACAGCAGGTGCCAGATGCTGGAACCGGTGAAGCCGTTCACCACCGGCACGCCAAACTTCTGGGCGGCGCGGGCAGCGTTCTTCACTGCTTCGGCAGCGCGATCGTTGACGCTGGCCGGATCCCCATCACCCCAGACCGATTCTGGCAGGATCGACTTATGGCGTTCGTCGATGATGTCGCAGACAGCCTGACCACAGAGGTGGGTGCTGATCGACCAGCAGCCGAGGTCGAACTTGTCGAGCTGTTCGCGTTTTTTGTCGCAGTAGTCGTCCTCGGTGACGGCGCGGTCCACTTCAAAGTGGTCCCCCCAGCAAGCCAGTTCGAGACCGTCGAAGCCAAAACCTTTCATCGTTTTAGCCAAATCGTCCAACTTCATATCGGCCCATTGGCCGGTGAACATCGTGACTGGGCGAGCCATGCCGTGCTCCTTTTCGGGGGTGAAAACGCGTCGATGGAATGTCTATTGAAAATTGTGGGGACATTCGGAATCGGTATTTTGTCGGTTGCTGCTGCCAGTTGCAACCAGACAGACCACGCCAGTAGGTGATTTCCAAGGGTAGCGATTCTGCCGATTTCCGGGCTGGCGGCGAACTGGGTGCTATATTGAATCGTGAACCTGAACAAGAGGACCCGAGGCAATGACGGCACTTCGTACCTGGCTAACTACGTTCGTTTTTCTCGCCACCACCAGCGCGGCCCTGGCGGACCATCATGTTTCGCTGGAAGTGATCACCGAAAAGGGGATCTCGATTACCGCGCTGCAGGCCTGGAACAAACTGCTTAACGGCAAAGGAGCCGATTCGGTTTCGATTCGCTCTGGTCGCGAAGGAGAGAAGGTCGGTATCGTCGAGTCAGGGCAGGGAAGTTCCAAATCGTACCGCGTGACGGCGATTCTGTCGCGGAAAGAAACGCTGCACTTGCCGGACGGCACGAAATTCACCAAGCGAACGATCGGCGAACTGCCCACGTGGTTCAACAAGATCAAAGTGGGTGGCGAAGAAGAACTGAAGCGTCGCCCTGGTGGCGACGGCATGACCGCTACCGAACGCGGCGAAGTGAAAAGCAGCCTGGCGAAGGTGGTCGACTTCGAGACCAAGGGTCAGCCGATGGGCGATCTGCTCGGCTCGATGCGCGAGCTGACCGGGCTCGAGTTCCGCGCGACGCCGGCGACCATTGCCCGCGTCAAAATGGAAAAAGCGGAAGACGAAGTGAAGGGGATCTCGGCCGGGGCCGCGATGGCCATTCTGCTGCGGGCCCATGGCTTCGCGTTGGTTCCCAAGCGAGAAGTGGGTGGCGCCGTCAATCTACACGTGGTGAGTCTTAGCGAGGCAGAAGACGCGTGGCCGATTGGTCAGCCGCTGACACGCAGCCCAGCCGATACCTGCCCGGTGCTGTTTCAGTTTATCGATGTCGAGATCAATCGCACGCCGCTCGAAAAAGCGATGGGCGCGATCGGAGGCCGGTTGAAGACACCGATCTTCTACGACCACTACAAGATCGCTCAGGACAAGATCGATACCAACATCGATGTCCGTTTTCCCAAAGACAAAACGTTCTATAAGAAGATCCTCGACCACATTCTGTACCAGGCCTTTCTCAGCATCGACCTCAAAGTGGACGAAGCCGGAGCCCCCTTTCTGTGGGTGACTTCCGCAAAACGGGGGTAATTCTTTGTTCAAATTAGCGCAGGTCCGCTTGGCGCTGTTTAGAATGGCGCAACCGTGATGTCGCCGACATCGTTGTGCTGAATCGACCTGCCATGTTGACCGCTGAATGAACTCTGCCATGACTTCCCATCGATCTTTGTTTGGGGGCGGCTTCTATGTGAAGTTGCCAGGACTGTTGCTGTTGTTGGCTGCCGCGTGGGGAATGACTTTCCCTGGGCAAGCATCTGCCGCCGATCTGGCTGCCTGGAAGAAGGCGGGAGAGAAGCCGAGCTACTTCGTCGAGATCGGCGATGGCAAGTGGGTGGAAGCTCAAGAGGAAGGTCGCGTTTTCCAGTTCGAGCAACTCTCGCGCGATGCCCGCAACGTCGAACTGATCGACCGTCGCCGCAACATCAAAATCAAACTGCACAGCGATCACGCGGAGCTCTCGAACCAGGGACGCCCTTACACACGTTGGCTCAACGGTAGCTGGACGAACTATAAGAAGTTGCCAGAGTTCGCGCAGTTCTCGCCGATCGATCACAAGGTGCGACTGGTTTACTTCGTGCCCACCGATCGCGAACCGACCGCCAACTATCGCGAGAAGATCAACACGTTGATGTCGATCGTCAACGACACGTACAAGTTCGAGTTTCAACGTCGCGGTCTGCCCGATCGTGGTTTGGAATTTCAATTGGATGAAGATGGCCAGCCGATCGTGCACCTGGTGCGGGCCAAGCATCCGGCGCAGCACTACAACGGCGCACCGAACTACGACACCTACTACCAGTTGCGACAGATCTTGCCCGAGATCCCCAACAGCATCGGCTCCGAGCAGACCCATTTGCTGGTGACCTTTGCCGAAACGTACGATCCCGGTCCGAACCGTGTTGAATGGCCCGGCGGGATCGCGCTGGGTGGTTGGCGTTCGCCCGATGGCGGCACGGCAACGTTCTCGGCCTGGGTGCTGCAAGATATGTTCTGTGCGACCACGGTCAAAGAGCAGCGCAAGTTGTTCAACGATCGCACGCCGATCGAAGGCCGCACCGCGCTGGGGCATGGTCGAAAGAATTCGCCCCGCTTCGAGTTCATCGAAGATGGCATGGGCGCGGTCGTGCATGAAGTGGGGCACGCGCTGGGGTTGCCGCACGATCAACGTGACGATCGCCATTACATCATGGGCAATGGTTTCCGCACGCTACGATCGAACCTTGATCCGAACACCGCGGTCGAAGACCGAGCCCGGTTCTCGGACGCGAACGCTGGCATTCTGGCTTCTTCGCGTTTGCTGAATCCGGAAGTCGACAAGACCGACGCGGTTCCGCCAACGGTGGAACTAAAGGTCGAGCCGACCGACAAACCGAATCGCTACAAGGTCCATGTGCTGGCCAAAGATGATCGCGGCGTGAAAGCCGTTCTTTACTACGACGACGTGCGCGGCTGCGTTGCCGAAGGGAAGGGACTGCAAGGAACGGAAGCGGAAGACGAGATGGAACTCGAGTTTCAGACCGATCGAGAAAAGAACGAAGTTCGCATCCAGGCTCGCGTAATCGACCAGGGTGGCAACATTACGACCGTTCAGAGCATCCTCAAGCCATAAGGTTTGACGATGGTTGCCATAGAAAAAACGCACCTGAGACGATCGCCTCAGGTGCGTTCATGATGGTTACGGGATGGGGTGTCGTGTCGGCTTGTAAATTAGGGGCGAGCCGGACGACGTTCCGCAGTGCTAATCTGCAAGGTTCCGACGCCCGCCCGCGACATACGATCGTGATGGTCGCTTCTTATACTGTCGCCAGGCATCGCTATGAACTCGGATCCAAAAGCATCCACATTCGGGTGTGGTACATCTTCAGGTTTCCTGAAGCTTCGTGAAATCTGGTAAACGATTCCTCCCCACGAATCCGAAGTAGTTGCCACTATTATTCGCGGCTAGGGGCTGATGCTCTCGGAAACCTTGATAAGATCGGTCGGTTAGGCCTGACAGCGGTTGGACATTTAGCCAACTCAGGTCGACTCGCTCTTGGCACTGGTCATTCTTCTGGTGTCGGCGTGCGGCAGCCACCCAGAGCATCATTCCCCTCAGGCGATCGGTTCATTAGAAACCGATACCAATGCTGAAACCGGGACCGTAACCATAGCTACGATATCCGCCATAGCGGGGACCGTAATAGGAAGGTCGGTAGTAGCGTGGGCCGTAATAGGCACGCGAATAGGGAGCGCGATAGACCGATCGACGGCCTGGATAGCCATAGTATCCGCCGACACGAACAGCCGGAGCTCGGTAATAACGACGTCCGCCGGCATCGGCCTGCGACGTGTTAGCAAACATAAAACCGCCAGTAACCAAGGCAGCTAACAAAAGCGTTCGAAACATGATAATTCTCCTTAGTGCTGAGAGATAACTGGTGAGCCTCCCCCAAAAACCACAGCACTAACAAGCAGTTGCCATGCCAAGCGGCCCGGAAATGCGCCGCATCCCGCTATGGGCATAGATAGGGGGCCCCACGCAAACGCAATTGCGGCAGCGATTCGACCCGCTCGAAATAGATATCGACCACTTGGTGGTCCCCCAGGATTCCCGATGCTGGTGTGTTCGAGGTGATGGTCACTTCGTAGATGCCATCTTCCAGCAGCAACTGCTGCGACTTGGGACAATCTGTTTCCCAGTCGGCTAAATCATTCAGGTCTCGAAAGCAGACGCGGCCTCCCTGGCAATTCAAAGCGAGCCGCAACTGAAACTCTTCGTCGGTCGCTTCCAGATCTGGGGCGTCGCGCAAAATGCGTAACTCGAAGTTGCCGGCCGTCCCGGTGCAGAAGCCAACGATCGATCCTTCGCGAACATGGCGTTCAACGTCGTGGGCCTCCATATAGTGACGACCAAAGTAGTCGTCGCCTTGCTCGATATGCGCGACGCTGCCAGGCGAATAAAAGATGATCCCCAGGCCGGAGGTCTCCAGGAGAATGGTTTTGACGATGCCACTCATGCGTTTGCTTGCCCTACGCGTGGTGTTCGATCTGCGGGATGTCACGGTGCACGGATCGCAATCGGGCATCGCTTGCTGAAGGCGATACCCGGGTCGCTGATCCTTCTAAGAGAAAGCTTAACCGATACTGACGACCGGTTCGCCTAAAACGTCCATGCGTGGCGAGATCCCGAGACCTGGCTGCTGCGAGGCCTGCATCCGGCCATGCACCCGCTGCGGGGCA
Source organism: Bremerella sp. JC817 (assembly GCF_040718835.1). Lineage (NCBI taxonomy): Bacteria > Pseudomonadati > Planctomycetota > Planctomycetia > Pirellulales > Pirellulaceae > Bremerella > Bremerella sp. JC817. The sequence continues at coordinate 1,009,024 of NZ_JBFEFG010000280.1, forward strand.
CCTTCGGCGATGCTGGTGGTGACGTAGCTGTTGAAGTCGGTCGAAGTGAAAAGATGCTCGGTCGGCGTGCTGTGGGCCAGGTGCGAGATTGCCGCCGTGACGATGTCGCCACCCCAGCTATCCTCGATCGTGACGACCAGGCCCTGCGAAACGGCCAGGTCGCGGGCCAGCTTCGCCTTGGTCAGCCCGCCGAACTTGCTGATCTTAATATTCACCGCGTCGGCGGCGCGTTCCGAAATGCAACGGACCAGCATGTCGTGCCCGTCGATCACTTCGTCCAGCACGAATGGCAGCGGCGTCTTCTCGCGAATGACACGGCACTCTTCATAGGTCGCACAAGGCTGCTCGATATAGACATCGACATCGCGGACGGCGTTCACGACACGCAAGGCATCGTGCGGCAGCCAACCAGTGTTGGCGTCGGCAATCAGCTTGTCGCCTGGTTCCAGCACTTCGGCCACGGCACGAATTCGGGCGATGTCGTCGCTGGCCTGGCCGCCTACCTTCAACTGAAAGCGGCGGTAACCCTCTTCGCGATAACCAGCAACCTTGGCCGCCATTTGTTCAGGCGACTGCTGCGAAATCGCTCGGTAGAGAACGTAGTCTTCGCCATGGCGTCCGCCAAGCAGTTCGCAGACCGGCAGACCGGCGACCTGACCCAGGATGTCCCAACAAGCGATGTCGATCGCCGACTTCACATAAGGGTGACCCTTCAGCAGATAATCCATCCGGCGATTGAGCGGGCCAAGCTGTGTCGGATCAACTCCCAGCAGTTGTGGGCCGATCTCTTGCAAGCCGGTGCGGACACCTTTCGCGTATGCCGGCAAGTAAACCGGACCGAGGGGGCAGACTTCGCCGTGACCGACCACGCCGGCGTCGGTTTCGACCCGGACGACGGTGCTGTCGAAGGTGGTGACACTCTTGCCTTCGCTCCAGGCATAGTTGCCTTCGACCAAAGGAAGATCAATTTGGTAGGCGGAAATGCGGGTGATTTTCATGAGGAGTCGTTCCCGGAAGTGTGGTTGCGATCGGTTGATTTTAAGGCAACGGGACTCCTCGCAATACTTGGCTGCGCAAATTTTCTCATTTACGTAAAGCTGGGAAAGCTTATCGTTTCCAGAACTGCCACCATTTGGCAGTGGGGAGAAGCTGGACGAAGCTTCGCGGATGGTCGGCGGTGGGCTCTTCGTAGATCGCGAAGCCTGTTAGCTGCCGAGCGACTTCCAGCGGGACTTCCAGAATGCAGTCGACCTCTGGCTGCTGATCGTCGCAAAGGGTTTGCTGGGCGACGAATTCTTCGCACACCCTTTGGTAGCACGCTGGAAGGGTGCCCGATGTGGTGAGGTGATGATGCCCAGCCGGTTGATGGCTGTCGTGATGGATCTGCCAAAGCTGTTGGCCATGGTGCCAACTGGCCGAGGTCGCGATCATCACATGTTCTTCGACCGCACAGCAAATCACTTCGCCAAACTGCGAAAGCCCGGCCAGGTCTTGCGCCGCGGCAAAGTCGGCATCTTTCGCCACGACGACGTACCAGTCGTCGTCCAACTGCATGCCGGCCAGCGGCCAGGTAGGGTGCGTCCCTTCTTGATCGGTGGGCTGAAGATCGAGATGCCGCAGCGTGTTCGACGCACTAGCGCCGCGCACCGCGAGCCAGGAATAGGCGAATCCCACGTGGTTGTCTCCTTCGCTGCTGCACGTCCGAAAGCGAACCCAACAGCATCATACGGAAACCGGCCGCCTGGAAATACAAAAGGCACGGAGTTTTCAGTCCGTGCCTTTGAAGTTTTATGCGAAGAGTCGATGAAGACTACAGCAGGTCATTCAACTGATCGACCAGGCTCTCGAAGTGGCTCAGTGCCATGTCGACAGGTTTTGGGCTCTCCATGTCGACACCAGCATCTCGCAGCAGATCGAGCGGATACTTCGAGCAACCACCCTTCAGGAACGACAAGTAATCGGTCAGTTCCTGCTTGCCGCCATTGAGCACTCGCATGCTCAGCGCGATCGCTGCCGACAAACCGGTCGCATACTTGTACACGTAGAACGCGCGGTAGAAGTGCGGAATGCGGAGGCATTCCAACTGCAACTGCGGGTCGATCGCGAAGTCGGGACCGAAGTAGCGTTCCAGCAAGCCACGATAGACTTCCTGCAGCGACTTCGAGGTCAGCGGTTCGCCTGCTTCACACATGGCGTGCGTGATCTTCTCGAACTCGGCGAACATCGTCTGACGGATGATCGTGCCACGAATCGCGTCGATGTCGCGGTTGATCAGATAGGCCCGTTCCAGATCGTTGGTGGCGTTCTCTTGCAGGTACTGGCTTAGCAGCTGTTCGTTGAACGTACTGGCAACTTCCGCGACAAAGATCGTGTAGTTGTAGTACTGATACGGCTGCGTCTTGGCCGAGTAATAGCTGTGCATCGAGTGGCCCGCTTCGTGAGCCAACGTGAAGACGTCGTCCAGCACGTCGACTTTGTAGTTCATTAAAATGAACGGAGCCGCGTCGAACGTTCCGCAACTGAAGGCACCACTCTGCTTGCCAGCGTTCGGGTAACGATCGCACCAGCGAGCCTTGGTCAGGCCATCCTTCAGGACGTCGCAATATTCCGGACCGAGTGGAATCATCGCTTCCATGATCATGTCGACCGCTTCGTCCCACGTTTGCTTCTTCTTGATCTGGTTCAAGATCGGCACGTAGGTGTCGTAGTGGTGGATGTCTTTCAGCTTCATCTTGCGGCGGCGAAGTTCCAGGTAACGGTGGACTGCCGGCAGATGGTTGTGGACCGAATCGATCAGGTTGTCGTAGACCGACTCTGGAATGTTATCGCTGTACATCGCCTGGTGACGCGCACTCTCGTAACCACGCACGCGAGCGTAGTAGACATCTTTCTGGATCGAACCAGAAAGGGTCGCGGCCAGGGTGTTCTCGTGGGCCTGGAACTGATCGAAGTATTGCTCGAACGCCTTCTTACGAACCTTGCGTTCTGGCGACAGCAGGAACTCGATGTAGGTCGAGTTCGTCAGATCGCAGTCTTCGCCGTTCTCGTTCTTGACGGTGCCGAACTTCATGTCGGCATCCAGCAGTTGGCGGAACGCCTTGGACGAGGCACCTGCCATTTCGCTTTGCATGGCCAGAAGGCGTTCTTCCTTCTTGCTCAGCGTGTACTTCTTGTAGCGTGTCATCCGTTCGAGGACGAGACGATAGCCCTTCAAGACCGGATCGTCCATCAACTCTTGCAGACGCTTGGCAGGGATCGCTTGAATTTCGGGAGCGATGTAACTGGCGGCCTGGCCCAGCTTGCTGGCGACCGACTGGAAGCGAGCCAGGCGACGCTGATTGTCGTCGTTGGCCTGGTCTTCGGTGGTGCGGAGATAGGCATACACGCCCAAGCGTTCGCCGAGTCGATCGACTTCGGTATCGAACTTCAAGCAGGCCAGCAACTCTTTGGCACCATTGGCCAGCGTTCCTTTGAACTTGTCGAAGCCTGCTTCTTTCTTGGCCAGCTTGGCGAAGTCTTTTTCCCAGGCGTCGGCATCCGGGTAAAGGCTACTCAGATCCCAGGTATCGCCAGCGGCGACTTCCTCTCGTTTGAGGGTCTTTTTGACAGACTTCTTCGCGGCTTTGCCAGTGGTGGCCATGTTGGTTCCTTTACGGGGTTCTTCAATCGGCATGCTTCCACGCAATCGTAACGCGTTAAAGCATACGATTAAAGACGAGCATGTGCGGCGAAAAGCGTACCGCTGAGGGGTATTCAGACGGCCGAAGGGCCTGATCTTCGGCCTAACCAGACGTGGAGAAAGCCTTCCGTGAAGAAATGGACCGGCCGAAGTGTCGCTGCCGGGACACTTACCACTGGAAGACGGTCGTGCCCCACGAAAGCCCGGCACCAAAGCCGCATAGCAGAATGCGATCGCCTGGCTGGACGAGTCCCTTTTGCATCGCTTCGTCGAGCACAATCGGAACGCTGCCCGCCGACGTGTTGCCATAGCGGTCGAGGTTCACAATCATCTTCTCGCGCGGGAAGCCAAGATTCTCGCAAGCGGCGTCGATAATGCGGACATTTGCCTGGTGCAGCATCACCAGCGAGATGTCGTCGACGGTCAGGTTCGCGTGATGCAGCACGTCGCGGATCGAGTCTTCGATCACACGCACCGCCCACTTGAAGACCCCGCGGCCATCCATATGCAGGTACTGCTTGCCTTCGGCCAGGTTCTCCGCCGTCAGTGGTTCGCGCGAGCCACCACCAGGGACGCACAGCATCTCGGCCCCTTCGCCTTCGCTGCCGAGCGTGTACGAGATCATGCCTTGCTCTTCCGAGCCAGGACCCAGGACTACCGCGCCGGCACCATCACCGAACAGGGGATAAGTCTTCTTGTCGTCGGGATTGGCGATCCGCGACAGAAGGTCGGCACCGACGACCAAGGCCCGACGGCTGGTTCCCGTTTTGATGAACTGGGCCGCGGTGATCATGGCGTAAAGAAAGCCGGCACACGCAGCGCTGACATCCATGGCCGCCGCACGAATCCCCAGACGCTGCTGCAGCCGGCACGCGGTCGACGGGGTGAGCGAATCAGGGGTGAACGTCCCGACGACAATCAGGTCGATCTCGCTGGCATCGACACCGGCCGATTCCAACGCGGCGATCGCCGATTCATACGCCATGTCGCTGGTGGCCAGGTCCGCAGGAGCATGCCGACGTTCCTGAATCCCGGTGCGCTGGATGATCCATTCCGGATCGCAGCCGAGCGACGAAAGGTCTTCGTTCGGGACTACGGTCTCTGGCACGTAGCTGCCGGTACCGAGAATCTGAAAACCCATCAACGAACGAAGGTGGCTCCGATCGGAAGGAACCGGACGCGTCGAGTTGGCTTCGCTACGGGGAGAGGAATTAGGTTGCGCCGTCGCCATGCTGTCGTTTACTGAGAGAACCGGAGCGGGAAAACGGTGTAATGTACCACAATTGCCATTGGCCCTCATGCCTATTTCGAGCGGCGTTGCGCTGAAAGTAACGAGAGAGCCGGCTTGGCAATTATAGAAGTTCGGCCCGCAAAGCTACCGCATCGACAAACACAGGTCCGTCGAACGGCGTGGGGAAGACCGCCACTTTCATCCGCATCCGGGTCAGTTTATCGACCCAGCGTTCGTTGAAGCTGGAGAGTTTGATTGCCTTAGGGGCATGTTGTCGCCACTTATCCGTAGCGCAAAGGCGGGCGTGCTGTTCATCGGGCCAAACGACCAGCCCTTTCTTGCCATTGTCGTCGGAGGCTTCCGCCCAGCCGTCGACATACAGCCCCCACAACTCTTGCGTCTCGGATACCTTGCGAATGAATACTTGCAGGCGATCAGGACCACTCAGGTCGACCATGCCGGCATACTTGCCTGAGGACATTGGGCCTCTCCCAATTTGTTGCTTGCTATTTGCTGAGAAAAGATCCGGAGAACTTGCCACTTTCTCCGGGCATCGCTGGCCACTACGCGGCACGGTGGGGATCGTGCCGCGTTAAAAGGGAAACATTTCGTAGTCGATTTGAGAACCGACTGCTACACAGGTTCGTTCGGGATATCGACCCAGGCCCGCTTTTCGTGCGACTCGAGCACCGAGTCAGCCACGATCTGCGCCATCAAACCTTCGTAGTAGCTCGGCACCGCTTCGCGACCTTCGCAAATCGCCGAGACAAATTCCCAGATCAGATCATAGCGGAAAATGGTCGCCGCTTCACCCATATCGGTGGTGCGTGGGCTCCCTGCAGGGGTCAGGAACTCTTCCGGCACGGTGACCGGGTGAAGGTCGTCCCCCGTCTTGCCCAGCAAGATGGTATTCGGTTCGTGCAGCTGATACACGGCCGAACCTTCGCTGCCGTTGATCTCGGCCCACTCGTGACCGAAACCGTTACGGTGATAGCCTTTGGCGAGGGTCGTGCCTTCCCAGACACCGACCGCGCCGCACTCGAATTCGCCGATCAGCGACGACCAGTCATCCACTTCGCTAGGCGGGCAAGGCTTGCCGTCGGCGGTGACATCGCGCTTGGTGAACTGAGCCACCGCGCCGCAGACGCTCTTGATCGGGCCCAGCAGATCGCGGGCGAAGTCGATACGGTGGATCGTCATGTCGAACAGGTCGCCGGCACCTGCTTTGTCTTTGTACTGACGCCAGCCCCAGCTCGTTTCTGGCCAATCGAGGAATCGCTGGCTACGGAAGTGGCGTGGTTCGCCCAGTTGGCCCGATTTCAACAGGCTTCGCAGGTACCGCATCGACGGAGCAAAACGGTACGTAAACGCGGTCATATGAACGACTTTGTTGTCGCGAGCCGAGTGATACATCTCGCGAACTTCGCCGGCGTTCAGCCCAAGCGGCTTCTCGGCCATGACATGCTTGCCGTTCTGCGAGGCAAGCAGCGAGATCTCTCGGTGGGTGAAGTTAGGGGTCGCGATGATCACGGCGTCGACTTCCGGATCAGTACAAATCTCTTCCACACTTGTGGTGGTCTTGGCGACTCCCCAGTCCTTCTTTCGCTGCTCAAGCAGCTCGGTGCTGGTATCGCAAGCGGCAACCAACGTGGCCCGCGGATCGATGTTGATACCAGGGACATGGTGATAGTGACTGACAGCGCCGGCGCCGATAATAGCGATTTTGACGGGGTTTTCGGCAGAATGCTGGGACATTGGGGCAATCTCTTGGGATTAGGTCAGATAGGGTGGATTCCTTAAAAGTGGGGCCAATGGGCATGATTTAGCCACTGGTTTCACACCACCTTCAGGGAGCCCTCCGGGAAAGTTGTTTTAACAAAAATTTAGGTACTCGACCCCCATTAAAGGGTGTCCGAAAGGTGAAAAAAGAATAGACTCAAAAGGATTAGATCAGCCTTGGGGCGTGACCAGGGTACCGACTTTTTCTAACCTCTAGCCCCGCTCTTTAACAATATGTGCCTATTGGCAATCCAATACCGAAGCGTTCCCGAGGCGCCGATTCTCCTCGCCGCAAACCGGGAAGAGTTTTACGATCGTCCCACGTTGGCCCCTTCGATTCAATCGGGGAAGCCTCGAGCTTTGTGTGGAATTGATCAACAAGCCGGGGGTACCTGGCTCGGTGTCAATCAGCATGGGCTCGTTGTCGGATGCACCAATCGCCGCAAAATGAAACGACCTGCTGTCCCCCGTTCGCGTGGGCTGCTTTGTCGTGAATTGTTGCGGGCCAGCAGCGCTCAGGCTGCGGTCGAAGTGGCGATGGAAGGGCTGATGTCGGAACAATACGACGGTGTCAACTTCATCATGGCCGACGCTGACAGCGGTTGGGTCGTGCATGGTGGCGACGACGTGAATGCCCAGCGTCTGGAAGATGGCTTGAACCTGATCGGCGGCATGGATCTGAACGATCCACGCGACGAACGTGTTCAGTTGGCCCATCGCCTGATGACGCTGCAGACCTTGGACTCGGCTGTGAAATTCCTGGCCGTCTCCAGCAAGGTGTTCGCACGTCCACCAGCAGCTCAAGGCCGTCCTGGCATGGTCATCGAAGGGAAGGAATGGGGAACGGTCAGCTCCACGCTGATCTCGCTGGGCAAAAAGCCTCGCGACGCCATCTTCCAATACGCAGAAGGTGCACCGACCAAGGTTGGTTACGAAGATTACTCGCCACTGCTGCGAGATATCCTCAGTCGCGGTCTCCGCGAAGCACGTGCCTCGCGAGCCGAAGCCTAGTCTCCGCTGGACGCAATGCAAACAATTGAAAGGGCACTTCACTGTGGTGAGGTGCCCTTTTTTCGTACCCTTGGTTTCAGTACCAGGATGCATGAGGGCTTGCTGAAGCAGGCGGCCAGGTATCCTTCGCAGGCGATCGGATGGAAACAAGCAGTTGGCGACCAACAGCGTCGCTCGAAAATCTGAAGCACCGTAACCAGGTCACCCAGACCTTGCGGCGTTTCTTTCTGGGGAAAGGCTTCTGGGAAGTCGAGACTCCGCTTCTCTCACGCGACACGGTGATCGACACGCATCTCGATCCGGTGCCGGTCACGCTGGCCTGGGACCCGGCACGGCCAGACCAGGGAGACCGCTACTATCTTCAGACCTCGCCGGAGTTCGCCATGAAGCGGCTCGTCGCGGCTGGTGCCGACGCGATCTTTCAAATCTGCAAAGCGTTTCGCCTGGCCGAGGTGGGCGCGCACCATAATGTCGAGTTCACTCTCGTCGAATGGTATCGCGTCGGTGACGACCTGGCGGCCGGCATGCAGCTGTTGTCCGATCTGGCGGAAGCGGTCCTGCAGCGCGGTCCGGCCCATCAACTGAGCTACCGCGAAGCCTTTCAGGCGCACCTCGATTGCGACCCGCTCGAAGCATCCGGCAAGCAGTTGCGAGCGATTGCCGAGACGCACAACGTCGACGTGCCAAGCTCTTTCACTGACGAAGATCGTGACGCACTGCTCGAGCTCCTGTTGTCCGAGTTGATTCAGCCGAAGCTCGGAACGCTGCAGCCAGTGATCTTGTATCACTATCCCGCATCCCAGGCCGCCTTGGCTCGGATCGATGCCGACGATGCCCGCGTGGCGTGTCGCTTCGAGCTTTTCGTCGACGGGATGGAGCTTGCCAACGGGTACGACGAGTTGCTCGATCCGGCGATCCTGGTCGAGAGAAACCGGGCCAATAACGAGGCCCGCGCGGCGCTGGGCAAGCCGACGCTGCCGGAAGAAAGCCAGCTGATCAACGCCATGCAGGCCGGATTGCCAGCATGCAGTGGCTGTGCCTTGGGGCTCGATCGATTGCTGATGGCCGCCTTGCGGGCGAGTTCGATCGATCAGGTGATTCCATTTCCGACGCGGCAAGCGTAGTCGCTGCCGCCGATCGTTATTCGACGACCAGCGGAAGCGGCAGATACTGGGGTGCCCGAGGGATGAAGTACGGAATCTGAAGCTGCGAGATCTCGCGGGCCAGCGACCGGATCTCGGCGTCGTTCAATTGCTTCTTATTCAGTCCATCGAGGAAGCCGTTGGAACTGCTCAGGCTGAAGGTGTGTTCCCAGATCGGATCCGGGTTTCCGCCCCGTAGCAGCGCCAGCTTGGCCTGGCCAAGGCGATGTTCCAGCGATGCCGGCTCCACATTGAAGCGGAACGTGATGTCCTGGTCTGCCGCGTACGACATGCCATACTGGCGAAGCTGTTGGACAATCGCGTCGCCGATTTGCGTGCGTGCTTTCTCGATCGATTCGCCTGACTCGCCGCGCATGTACACCAACAGCGACGCCTTCACGCCAGGGCCGACGATGCAGTTCTCTGGTGTCTTCATCGCTTCCAGCGAACGCTCGACTTCCTCCCACGGAATCGCAATCATCGTGATCACTTCGGCGTCTTCGCCAAAACGCCCCAGCACGAAATAGGGGTCGAGCACGGCGATCTGATCCGATTCGCGTTGCGGGCGTTTGATCTGGGCGGTGATCTTGCGTGACTCGCGATGGATCACGTTGCCATCGACGATCCAGCCTTTGTTGTCAGGCAGCCAGGTAAGGCTGTGTTCGTTGAAGCGGCCATACGGAATATTCACCGGAATATCGTGTTTGATCTGTCCGCTGCCATCCCACACGATCAGCCGCTGTACGTCGAACGAGCTGTAGATCGCCGCCATCTCTTGGCCATCGGGCGAGAACTCGAGGTCTTCGATCGAGTTCGCACCCAGGGTCGATTGAAAGCGTGCCGTCGGGTCTTTGATCGGTGCGGCCAGGTTACCGGCATAGCGGCCATCGGCCAGTGTCAGCACCGAGACTCGGTCCCCTTCGACCAGTGCCAGGTACTTACCATCGGGCGAAACGGTCAGCTGGCCTTCTTCGATTCTCGTCGTGCGAACCTTGATGTCGCGCGTCCGGCGGTTCTCTTGCAGGTCCCAGATCACCAGCGTCTCGCCACCATCCGGAGCCACCAGCAGGTAGCGGTTGTACATGATCTTCATCACTGGATAGCTATAACGCGACTGACCCGGCACGGTCGCGACCAGTTCGCCACTGACCAGATTCCAGACGTTGACCGACCTGCCTTTGTCGAAGTTGCTGCCTCCATAGGCGGCGAAGTACATTCCATTGGCGCTCAAGCAACGAAAGTCGCCGATCTCGGGCGATTCAGGCAGCGTTTGAACGACCCGCTTCGACTTCACATGCCAGACGTCGTTATTGACGATCACCACCGGGCAACCAGGAGGACCGGTGGTGATCTGAGCTTTCTTATCCGCAGGAATGCGAATGTCGGCCGCTTCAATCCAGGGAGACTTTTCGAGTTGTGCGAAGCACTGCGTGCTAGGAAGCGACATCGCAGGCAGAAGCAGCGTGGCGAGGCACGCGATCAGGGAAATTCGTACCGAAAAAGGCATGACTTCAGTCGAGTGATTGAGTGAGCTGGCAAGTCTGTTTCTGGCTACGATTATGCATACCCAGCCTAGGGAGGGGAATGCGAAAAACGCGCAGGCGGGCGACTTTCCTCGACCTTTCGCGTGATGGGATACCTTGTTAGACGAACTTCGCGAAAAAAACGTTCTCGATTTAAAAACCTGTCGAAACGTCTGTATCCTCCGTTGATTTCACGGGATGACTGGTCTGTCGCGCGGTGGAAGTGGAACTGGGCCATTTCGGGCAACCGTTTCCTGGAGTCGTTTTGACTCTTGGGCTAAAAAGAACGCAGGAAATGCTGCTGGCAGCTTGCCAGAAACGACTTTCAGCCGAGGTCATCTATGAGTGCCAAGCCCGGCCTGTTTCTCAAGAAGGCGAACGACGACCTTGTCTCGCATTGCAAATGTTCGCCGTCGGTCTGGATCGCCGGCCCAGGGCAGCTTGATTGTCCGTGGTGTGGTTGTGGTTGGCTTTTCATCTGTCCACAGTGCCGCCGGGCATTCACCTTTGCCGTGGCCGAGTCGTGTGACTTGACCTGGGAAGAACTGGCCTGGCACGACCTGAAGACTCGCTACTCCGAACCTCCGACAGACGAAGAAGTCGAAATGTGGATCGACTGCATGAAGTCGGTCGTGGGTGATCTGGAAGAAGGGAAGCAGTACGTCTATCTCGATTTCTACGCCATCCCGGTCGACGCCGAGAACTTCGACTTCGACGGAATGTTCTCGCAGCACAAGCTGCTGTGGGTCCCCCAGGTCCAAGCCCTCACTAAGCCCGCCATCGTGGACGAAGTCTTATCGAACCCCGACTACTGGCTCGACCGCCGCATCGACATCGACGACGAATACGACGTGCCGGGGTGAGGGTGATTCAATCGCAACACGACCCTTGATTTGAAGCCGCGTGAAAATCCATCTCAGGCGAATTGAGTGTTGCGTGGATGGTATCTGTTTTGGGTGGGCGGGCGACTGTGAAGATTAGGTTCATTTTCAATCGCTGCAGTCTGGTGTCTCGTGGAGGGAAGGGGATTGTTGGGGGTTGGCTTGAAAGAGAATGCGAGTTTGCGGCGACCTTATTGCTGCGTTTGAGCAGCGATCTTGGTTGTTGCTTGTGTCGTCAGAAAATTTCGAAAAAACAGGGAAAGAGCGATAGGCGAAAGGTCGCTCGAAGTTGCTCCTTGTTGCGACGTGACTCCCTCGACTAGAGTGACGGGGACCGGTTCACTTGGTCCCACCCTCACCCGCGCGATTCTGTCCCTGGAGTCATCCCAATGCGTAAGCGTTTCGGCTTTACTCTCGTCGAACTGTTAGTTGTGATCGCCATCATCGGCATTCTGATTGCCCTGTTGTTGCCGGCTGTTCAGCAGGCACGCGAGGCAGCTCGTCGGATGCAGTGCACCAACAATCTTAAGCAGCTGGCACTGGCGATGCACAACTATCACGACACGTTCCAGGCCTTGCCGGCGCGGGTTGGTGGTACGTTGTCGAACCAGCAGCGTTTGAGTGGTTGGATCGGGCTGCTGCCGTTTCTGGAAGAGAAGCCGCTGTACGATCAAATCGCCAGTGGCAACGGCACCGCACCTCCATTTGGCATCAAGCCTTGGCAGGATTTCGCTCCGTTCAACGTGCAAGTTCAGAAGCTGCTGTGCCCGTCCGATTCGGCGGAAGGCATCGACCCGAACAAGTATGGCGGCAAGGGTAGCTCGAACTATGCGTTCAGCATTGGGGACTGTGCGCGTTATACGCTCGATCATCAGGCGTACGAATCGCGCGGCGTGTTCTCGTTCTACAAGTACTGCAATTTCAAAGACATCACCGACGGCTTGAGTAACACGGTGCTGCTGGGCGAAAAGGCCTTGGGCACCGACCAGAAGAAGTTGATCGGCGGCATCGTCGTGACCGGCAGTCCGTGGGTGATCAATCAACAGGATGGTATCAATCCTGGCATCTGCCTCGCGATGCGTCCGCTTGGTGGCACGTACGACAACAGCGTTGCCTTCGCCGATTTCAACGGACGTCGCTGGACGGACGGGGCGGTCAACCTGCAGGGGTTTTGCACGATCCTTCCACCGAACGCTCCAAGCTGTTCGCGAAAGGCCAACGATTGGTCGGAAGGCATCATCTCGGCCTCCAGTTATCACCCAGGCGGAGCCAACGCGGCGATGAGCGATGGTTCAGTCGCCTTCATTCCTGAAACGATCGACACCGGTGACCTTTCGCAAGTCGCACCAAGCAACGGCCCTTCGCCTTACGGTGTGTGGGGTGCGATGGGATCGAAGTCGGCGGGCGAGTTCGCCCAGGTTGCCAACTAAGGTGGCTGCCTGAAAAGCCTCAGTGAATCGTAAGTCGGCCAGCGAACGTGCGGTCGACTTGCCCCACGAACTCACTTTCTTTCTGGTCGACTTGATGGAACCACGCCCCATGCTGACGTCACTTCGCTTTGTTTTGCTTTGTCTTATCATGCTCTCCTTGGCGGGCTGCGCGGCAGAACCGCTGCTGGAAGGTGCTGCCAAAACGACGGTCTCGGTGACACTCGATGGTCAGCCGGTCGAAGATGCCGCAGTCGTTTTCACGCCGGTCGGTGGAGGCCGTTCCGGCGTCGGGCGAACCGATGCCCAAGGGATCGCCAAGATGGGCACTTCCAACTACGCCGACGGGGTTTTCCCAGGCGAATACAAGATTGTGGTCGTTAAATCGATCGACGATCCCAGCAGTGCACCGTCGCCTGCCGAGGATCAGCACGAAGTGCAAGGACGCGGCCGGCCGGTGTATGCCAAGCAGTTGTACCTGGTCCCGGAAAAGTACATCAGCACCAGCACGTCGGGGCTCAGCACCATCGTCGAGGCGGGCGTCGAGAACGAAGTAACGCTCGACCTGACCAGCGACCAATAACGGATCGCGTCGCCCGCTTGCGTGTCGCGAGCAAACACCGCGCATGAAAAAGGCCTGACTTGCCGTGGCGAGTCAGGCCTTTTTTCTGCTTCTTGGAGGGTAGGGCGAAGGTTACTCGACCAGCATGTGGCTGATCGCTTCCCAGCGGCCGCTGCGTTCGCTGCGGAAGACCGCTTCGATCACTTCCATGTTGGCTACCGCATCCGAGATTGGCGTGGGGACCTCGGTGTCTTCCAGGATCGCCTGGGACATCAGGTCGCCTTGGACCGTGTACTGGTCGGCGGTCGGGACTTCAATCTCGGTGATCTCTTCCCCTTGCTGATGCCACAAGATGCAGGGCTTGTCGGGCGGAGCGTTGAACGGAATCTGGATTTCGACGCGTCCTTCGGTTCCGTGGATATGCACGCGCTGGTAAGGAGCGAGCTTCGTTCCGCAGGTGAACGTGCTCATAATGCCGCCGAAGTCGATCATCACCGAAGCGACAACGTCGGTCTTGAACTCTTCGTCGCGGGTCACCGAGGCGATCACCTTTTCCGGTTCCCCCTCCAGGATGAAGCGTGATAACGAAATCGGATAGCACCCGATATCCATCATGCCGCCGCCACCCCATTCGGCGTTGTTGCGGATGTCGCCAGGGTTGTTATTGAAGTAAGAGAAAAAGCTCTGGATGCTGACCGGCGTGCCGATGCCACCGTTGCGAACGATTTCGCGAGCCTTCTGCCACTGCGGATGGTGCCGGTACATGAACGCTTCCATCACCTTCAGGTTTGGGTGCTGGTGGGCGATGTCGGCCAGTTGGCGGGCCTCTTCGACGTTCAATCCGATCGGCTTTTCACACAAAACGTGCTTACCAGCGTGGATCGCCTTGATGGCCCATGGCACGTGCATATGATTCGGCAGCGGGATGTAGACCGCGTCGATGTTCGGGTCTTCCAGCAGTTCTTCGTACGAGCCGTAAGCATTCGGGATGTGCAGCTTGTCCGCAACCGTGCGGGCGTTGTCGAGCGAGCGCGAGGCAATCCCGGTAACTTCGCAATAGGTTCCGCGCTGCATGCCGGGAATAACCTTCACGGTACCGATTTTCGCGGTGCTCAGCACACCCCAACGAACTTTACTCATCGGGCCTGTTCCTATCTGTTATGCAATGATGTGTGGGGAGACGAGATTTGGGATCTGGCAGGGTCAATTTCAGTGTAACGAGAGCCTCGCAAAAGACCCAGCGACAATGAAATATTGCGATAAAAAATCCTATAAACATCCTAGGATAAAGGCAATATTTGAGAAATTTGATGCCAGCTATTGAGATTTATTCCAGTAGATCTTCACGTTATGCGTTTGGCGTCCAACCGCGACGATATCGGCCCGATTGTCTCCGTCCAGGTCGGCTACGGCCAGGTCCTCGATGGCAACCGCACCTGGGTCGATAACATACCGCTTGAACGAAGTCCCATCTGCCGCTGTCGGATCAAAAATTCTGAGACCGCGACGCGAGCTATCAGGCTGATCGTCCCGAACGCCAATCACCAGTTCTTCGTCCGCATCCCCATCAATATTGGCACACCAGACCGCATGACCCCAGCGAAGCTGGTCGTCCAGGACCTGGCGATGCCAAAGGCTACGAATCGGCTGGCCTTTCTCTTTCGTGTAGACAACCACCTGATTGCCGTGCCAAGGCTCGATCGTGGCGATATAGCGATCGCCGTTGGCCAGTTTACCAACCTTCACCTCGCTGGCACCGCGGCTGGGGCTCGAAATCTGGTCGCCGGAGCCGAGCTGGGTTTTCTTCCAGGTCCCGTCCTCTTGCAGCTCATGAAGATGGACACCTTCGTAGCTGGCCGAAATGATGTCGGTTTTGCCGTTGCCGGTGAAGTCGATCGGCAGGAAGTTGTGCATCACGTGCAGCGAGTTATCGATCATGTGGACTGGCCACGGATCGGTCTGCGGCTTCTCGGGGATTTCGAGAGCAAGCAGGCGAACCGGCTGCTCGGCGAAGTGCGGCGCGGTCGTGTTGGGGCCGAACAGAGGGCCGACGATCAGCTCAGGGCGTTCGTCGCCGATTACATTCGCAAACTTGATGCGATGTGTGCTGTGCTCGGTGCGGATCGGATACACGTTCCAGTGCTGGTCCTGGCTCCCGCTAGAGGTGATCCACTGGATGGTGCCACGCTCCGTTTTGCCACCTCCCCAGCCGGCTGCGACCGCGAAATCGAGCTTGCCGTCGCCATCGATATCGGCCGGAGCGAACGCCACGTTGTCGGCGTTGGTTTGGCCTGGGCCCAGGATCTGGTGCTCGGTCCAGGTTGGGTTTTCGAGCCAAACGATGCGCTGCTGATCGACGATGCAGATGTCGAGCTTGTCGTCGCCATTCATGTCGATCAGTCGAACCGCATAGCCGACGCCAAGCTCGGTATCGAGTTGCTGCGGTTCAAACTGGATCTCGCCCGCGAAGCTGTTGCCGGCGAGCAAAACTAGACAGGTGAAACAGGCAAGTGCGTTCCGCATGATGCGTTCTCGTTGAAGGCGAGGAAGTTGGGTTGGCCACGAGGGGTACTTCATCGTACCGCAACGGTTGCCTGGTTTCACCGAAAACTTCCGGCACGCTACGTCAGCAGCTTCTCGACGCGGGTGACCAGTTGCAGCGTCAATCCCCATGGGTCGCGGAGGAAGCAAACCAGGTCGCCGTTAGGCTGGGTGTTGATGGGGCCTTCTGCCTTGGCACCTGCTTCGATCAGACGGGTTCGATCTGACTCGATGTCGTCGCTGACGAAGGCGAGGTGGAAGTGGGCTGGCGGTACGGCCGATTGATCAGGCACGTCGAACTGCTCGTTGTGATAGATCTCGATCAGCATCTGCCCGCCGTCATCGGCCAGAAAGTGGGCGAAGGGTGGCTGCTTGCTGCCGCGCTGAATGGTCATGCCCAAGTGCACGACGTACCAGCGAGCCATCGCGACCGGGTCGGCAACTTGAAGGGCGAAGTGTTCGATTTTCATGGCGATATCTGCGGTGGGAGGGTAGCGATAAAAAAGGCCGCTGCCTGATTGCCAGACAGCGGCTCTTGAATTTCAACAAACCGGGCAGTCGATTAACGACGGGCCGCTTCGTGCTTCAGTGGCAACCAGGCGCCATCTTGCTGGCTGCTGGCGACACACTGCTGAATGAAGTACATCCCTTCGACACCATCGTGGATGTTCGGGTAGATGGTGTCCTTCTTCTCGAAGTCCTTGCCGGTCGCACGCAGGGCCATCGCATCGTAGGCAGCGCGATAGACGTTGGCGAAGGCTTCGAAGAAACCTTCTGGGTGACCCGAAGGAATGCGGCACGAAGCGTCGGCCAAGGGCTTCATGAACGAAGCACCTGGGGCACGGGTATAGATCTTGTGAGGCTCGCCATTCTGACGAACGATCATTTCGTTCGGGTTCTCTTGACGCCAGCTCAGGGCCGCCTTGGTGCCGTCGATTTCGATCGACAGATCGTTCTCGCGACCATGGCTGATCTGCGAAGCGGTCAGCGTGCAGAGGGCACCATTTTCGTAACGAATGACGGTGGTACCGTAGTCATCCAAGCGACGGCCTTCGACGAACGTGGCCAGGTTGGTGCTGACCTTGTCCGGCAGCAAACCGGTCATGAAGCGGCCGAGGTTGTAGGCGTGGGTACCGATGTCGCCATAAGCACCAGCGGCGCCGCTCTTGGCTGGGTCGCTACGCCAGGCGGCTTGCTTCTGTTCGGTGTCTTCCAGCTTGGTTCGCAGCCAGCCCTGGATGTACTGAACGCGGATCGCGTTGATCTCGCCCAGGTCACCATTGAGGATCATCTCGCGAGCCTGGCGAACCAGCGGATAGCCGGTGTAGTTGTGCGTGACGGCGAAGACGGCGCCCGACTTCTGCACGGTTTCGTACAGCTCTTCGGCCTGGGCTAAGTCCAAGGTCATCGGCTTGTCACACATCACGTTGAAACCCGCTTCCAAGGCAGCCTTGGCGACTGGGAAGTGCATGTGGTTCGGCGTGGCGACCGAGACGAAGTCGATCCGCTGATCTTCGGGCAGAGCGAGTTCTTTTTCGATCAGTTCCTGGTAGCTGGTGTAAGCGCGAGCTTCAGGAATGTCGTAGTCAGGAGCGGAAGCCTTGGCACGTTCCGGATTCGAGCTGAGGGCACCGGCGACCAGGGCGGCGCGGTTGTCCAGCACGGCGGCGGTGGCATGCACGCGGCCGATAAAGGCGCCAGAGCCACCACCGACAAGGGCCATGCGAAGTTTTCGATTCAAGTCACCGTTGGTAGCCATGGGGGCACGCTCCTCACAGAATGGGATGGGCTAAGCTTCGAGGTTAATCCGATAGGGAACGCTTGTTTTAACACACCTACGAGGGCGTGTCATTCAGGCGTCCCGGGCCCCCCTCGCTGTGGAACGATTCGCAGACGTCGTTATCACTTAGCAGCATCATTCCCCAGGCGGCCAAGCCCAGCGGCAGAACCAGGCACATCGCTGGATAGGTGAAGGGGATCATCGCCAGAATCATGCCGGTCCGTGCCGTCGAATAGCTACGGAACAAGCGGACTTCGTTCAACGCGAACAGCGTGACGATCTGAGCCCCCAGAATCACGATCGACCCGCACAAGGCAGCGATTCGTCCCAGGTTGTCCGAGGATTCGTCGATCAGGCGAATCAGCTGCATGGTCACGCTCAGGCCATTGAAGATCAAGAAGAGAAGGCCAATCGCGACCAGCACGATCGACAGCGTCGCCAAGGTCGAGCGCCGACGGCGGAGCATCGCTTGCCGCATCTCGACGGTATCGACCGGGGGCTCGGCGTGAGGCAGGGCGACAGGGTCGGCAGCGAAGGGATTGCTGCCGACGGCCGGCCCCGATTCAGAAGGTTCCCACCGCGATTCGGTCTTGCCGCTGATTCCCAGCGGATCGTCGGCATCTTCCAGCGGAGCGACCTGGTCGGGATCGATCAGTTGCACGCTGCCACTGAAGGGGACCTTGCAGATCGAATAGCACCCAGGGCAACGGGTTTTCTTGCCTTCCGATCCATCCGGGACATGGATGATCTTTCGGCAGATACCACATTGAAAACTGAGAGCCATACCGGTTCGTTCCGCTTCGATCGTTTAAGAGGCTTAAGGGAGGCGGAAGGCGGCCTTCACCGACTCGTTGCACATCACGACGATTCCCCAGATACCAAACGCCATCGCCAGGATACAGCCGCAACCGCCCGAGAACGGCGTCAGCGACAGCACGAACCCACACATCACCAGGCCATAAGTGCGGACCTGCATCGCGCGGACCATCGCCACGCACGTAAACAAGCTGAGCAGCGTTGGCAGGCCGAACATGATGCACAGCACCACGTATACGCCAACGCGTTCTTCCGGGTCGTTGATGCCGGCATCGTTCTCGACTTGCATCATCGAGGCGATCCACCAGACGATGTTCAGCAGCAGGCCCAGCACAGTCGAGACCAGCACGCCGATCGCTGGGCCAATCAGTTGGGCGCGAGCTGCCGATCGCGTGGCGGCTTGTTGGCCGTAAGCGTGGGAGTGGCTCGACGGGGAAGCGTAAGGATTGCGGGCAGGCGGTCCGAAAGGATCGTTCGTTTCGCCGAATGGATTGGAAGGAGCCGCGCCGCCGGTTGGCGACTTATCCTTTTCACTGCTGAGTGAATCCCACAGCGAGTCGCTTTTCTCGGACGAAGGCTCCGGCTTAGGTGGCGAGGCAGGGGGCAGTCCGCCTGCCGGAGCGTTGGGAATGACTTGGATTTCCTGGCACTGCGGGCACTTGGTCTTTTTTCCTTCGGTTCCGTCAGGAACGCGGATCGTACGCTGGCATTTGGAACAGGAAAAATCAATCGACATGGAAGCGAGCCCTTAGGTGCGAATTTGCCCACAGCGAGAACCTTTGTCCCGCTATCCGTTGAATTGCCTCTGAATACTGTTATCGGCCAGAAGCATCATTCCCCAAATGCTAATCGGTAGCGACACCACAAAACAACACGAGCAGGGAAGGGCGGCAATAATGAAGCCGGCCCATGCCAGGCCATAATTTTTGAGGTCGCGGGCCTGCAACAGTCCAAAACAACCGAACCCTTGCAGCCCAACCGCGAAGCCAAACGTGATCGCATAGGTGGCCAACGCGACGACGGTGTTGGCGCCCTGGGCTCCTTGGCCGTTGACCTGGATGACCATGGTGATCAGCGAGATGATATTGAACACGATCCCCAGCGCCAGCAGTCCCAGGCAAGTCAGGATCGGCGTTTGGAGCTTGCTCATCGCTTCCATGCGTGCCGAATTGGCGGCCGCCGTATTGCCTGGCGTTTGCGGAGCGGCATACGGATTATCGTGAGCCTGACTCGATTCTTCGGCGTAAGGATTGCGCGAAACGTTCTGGTTGGGGGGCGACATCGGCTGGAAGACATCGTCCAGCGGAGAACTTTTCGGCGGGGCAGGCTCTTCCAGCGAGTCTTTTAGCTTCAATTCGTCCGCTTCCGACGGAACCGGCTGGATTGCGTGGCACTTGGGGCACTTGGTCCGCTTGCCTTCGTTTCCGTCGGGAACACGAATCCTGTTTTTGCAGACAGCGCAATCGAAGTCGATCGGCATCGGGATATAGCTTTCTGGAAGCAAGCGGAGTGGAGATAAGCATGTCGCCAGACGACGCTGAACCAGTCTATTCCAATTTTTGCGGCTCCTCCAGCTTAGCGGCCCGACTTTTCCGCTTGTGGTGGGCAGTCAGCCCGAATCCCGATAGAGTGAAGGATCGGGCAAAACGGCAAACGGTCACAATCAGTCAAGCAAACACGGATGGAAAACCTGAGCATCGACGACGTTCTCGGCCCTCAGGGGCTGATTGCTCGGCGATTAAAGCAATACGAGGAACGCCCGGAGCAGATGGCCATGGCCAAGGCTGTCGGGACGGCGCTGGCCAAGAATCGGCATCTGGTGGTCGAAGCAGGCACCGGCGTCGGCAAAAGTTTTGCCTATCTGGTACCCTCCATTTTGTGGGCCTGTGGTCATCAAGGCAGCGGAGAGAAGTCGCGGCGGGTGGTGATCTCGACGCATACGATCAGCCTGCAAGAGCAGCTTCTGGAGAAGGACATCCCGCTGATCAACGCCTCGGTGCCGCTCGAGTTCACGGCCGTGCTGGCCAAGGGCCGGGGTAACTACGTCAGTCTGCGGCGGCTCGGTGCGGCCTCGCTGCGGAGTGCGAGCCTGTTCGACAAAGATGACGAGACCGCCCAACTGCGGACCCTCAAAGATTGGTCGAAGAAGTCGACCGACGGTTCGCTCAGCGATCTCGATTTTCGCCCGGCCGTTCGGGTCTGGGACGAGATCGCCAGCGACAGCGGCAACTGCCTTGGCCGAAAGTGTCCGAGCTACGACGACTGCTTCTATTACAAAGCACGTCGCCGGATGCAGAACGCTCAACTGCTGATCGTGAACCACGCGTTGTTCTTCAGCGACCTGGCACTTCGCCGCAGCGGTGTCAGCTTGTTGCCTTCGTACGACGCCGTCATCTTTGACGAAGCCCACACCCTGGAAGGTGTCGCCGGCGATCACCTCGGCATGTCGGTCACGTCGACCCAGGTCGATTTCGCATTGAACAAGCTGTTCAACGAGCGAACCCAGAAAGGCCTGCTGGTTCATCACGACTGCCGCGATGCAATGAACCAGGTTGTGCATACCCGGTATCGAGCGCAACAGTTCTTCGACGAACTGGATGCCTGGCTCGAAGAAAACCCGGGCGGCAATGGTCGCGTGAATGTGCCTGAGCTGATCCCGAACGTCCTTTCGCCGGCGATGGCCAAGTTGGCTTCGATGGTCAAGCAGGCAGGCGATCGGTTCGAGGAAGAAGGAACCCGGCAAGACTTCCATTCGCTGTCGGATCGCATCTTCCTGATGGCCGACTCGATCGAAGCCTGGCGGATGCAGAAGATGGAGCACACGGTCTATTGGGTCGAAAGCAGTCAGCAGCGAGGCCCTTATCGCCGCGTGAAGTTGTTCGCCACGCCGATCGAAGTGGGACCGGTGCTGCGAGAAGAGTTGTTCCAGAAGGTCGACAGCGTGATCTTGACCAGTGCCACGTTGTCTTCGTCCCCTGATCAAGGGTTCGACTTCTTCAAAGACCGCATCGGGATGACGCGCAACGAAGAGCTGACCGTCGGCAGTCCGTTCAACTATAAGAAGAACGTCAAGCTGGTGCTGGTCAAAGGGATGCCTGACCCCAGCAACCGCCGCGACTACGACCAGGCCCTGGGCGAGATGGTCAAACGCTACGTCGAGCAAACCCAGGGGCACGCCTTCGTGCTGTTTACCAGCTACGACATGCTGCGGAACTGCGCCTCTCGAGTGTCTCGCTGGATGGGGCAGAACGGGTACACGCTCTTCAGCCAGTCCGACGGCATGCCACGCGGGCAGATGGTGCAGAAGTTTAAAGAGACGCCTGGCTCGGTGTTGTTCGGGACCGATAGCTTCTGGCAGGGAGTCGACGTTCCGGGAGACGCCCTGCAGAACGTGATCATCACGAAGCTGCCGTTCAGCGTGCCAGATCATCCGCTGCTTCAGGCCCGCTTGAATCAAATCAAGCAGCGTGGCGGGCAACCCTTCTCGGAATATCAACTGCCAGAGGCCATCATCAAACTGCGGCAAGGCTTCGGCCGCCTCGTCCGCGGCCACACCGACAAAGGGATCGTCGTGATCCTGGACCCACGCGTGCAAACCAAAGGCTACGGCCGCGCGTTTCTCAAGTCGCTCCCCGACTGCGACATCGTCGAAGACAACTTCGCCGGCGCCGGCTCGGCCCGATCAGAGTGGGACGATTATTTTTAAGACAATTCGCTATGGATTGATTGTTTTCGAGCCGAGTCCGGGTGCGGTGAGTCCATCAGTCTAAATTCGGCCAAGGTAGCTGGTCCAAACTTTTGCCACACTCTGGTGGAGGGATGAAGTTGGCTTCGCGGAAGTGTTGAAGCATGGAGCCAAGTAGGCCTACGTCGTGTATCTCAACATCGTGCGAAAGTGCCACAGGCCAAAGCCAAACTCCGTCCGATTGAAATTCGCTTGCAGAGAGGCCAAGCCCACATATTTCGCAAGGAACATCAGGTATCGAACCGCAGATAACTATTGGGGATGCTTTCATATATGCCAGTGTTTTTCTTTTGGTCTCGGGATCCCACTCCATTCCCATGACATCGTCGAGGGTTATGGAAGAGCCATTGATCTCCCATGGATGAGTAGCAGTGGCAAAGAAGCCGTACCATTTGTGTGGCCAGTTATTTAATATGGTGGGAATCATCTTTTCTGTGTCTTTCTGACATCGTTGGGGCAGGCTAAATAATTAAGCACTGCATGGATGGTGTCCTTCCGGTTACGGGCGATTACGAAGCCAACGCTTGGAGTTTTAAGCGTGACTTCCTAGACGATTGCTTAGAGACGCCCACGATGACAATACTGACGAGTGACGGAAACTTGGTGCACCATGACTCCCAATAATTTGTGTCGTACTTTAATTGTCTATGGTTCGTATGCACCTGGTAATCCGAACCATCATTGCTTTGCGGATCTGCCGGGGACATGGCGCAAGGGCAAGATCCTTGCTCACATGCTTACGCGGCCGGACGGCATTGGTCCAGGGGAATGCGACGTCGTCGAGGCATGGACCATCGAGTTCGACGATTGCCATGCCGAGATGTTCACGCCCGGATGGGAAAATCAAAGGAAAAGCCTGCACCGTCGCTGGACTACTTTGGATGCCACTATGGGGCCCGCTTGGGCTCGTACTGAAAGAAGATGGTGGCCAGAGAACAGCGATCCCATGCCCTCCGATCCGGGCATGATCGTGGTGAACATCTATGTTCCCTTGGAGCACTTTCCGTATCTTGCATCGCAAAATGACATTCCGTCCCCGGACGACGAAGATGACATATTTGAATTGTGGCGGCAGCAGAAGGAGGGGGAGAAGGATTACGATTCAGGAGTATTCATCGGCCTGATCAAGGATTCTCTTCCAGCGGATTTGCCCGAGCAGTTCGGCGACCTGCCAAGAGGGGCGGAGTTTGTTTCACGCCTGTCCCGTTTCTTTGAAGATCACCTGCTAAGCAGCGGCAATTTGCTTTGCGGGGATGAAGATAGCTTTTATCTGTATGTTTGGCCCCTTCAACGCAATGCGCTTCCGCCGTCGCAACTAGTAGAACTCGCTCGGGCCGACATTGCGCAGCACGCCAATCTTCTGCGATCCAACGGCAGGGCAAAGGATGCGAATGCTCTCGCCGCGCTGAGGTTCGAGTTTGGTGAGCCTGTCGACGATAGTTCGTGGTCCCACGATGATCCAGGCGTGGAGGCTCTCGATAGTGCGGCTGACCTGTGTCTTGAGCTTGTGACGAGCGACGAGCCGTGGTTCTATTGTTTGTCGGAGGCGTGCTACGGCCTTGCGGCGAGCTTTGCTCTCCGTGATTGGCTCATGTCGGTTTGGTATCAAAGCGGATTTGACTTCACGCCTGCCTATCTGCTTTGGAAGGCTGGTGGAAAATATAGCCTGAAAGATGGCGTTTGCGTTGTCTACGAGGTAGAACGCAGACTGGGCTAATCGGTGCACAGCACGAGGGCTCTCTCTGGCAAGCAACGACCCGCTGCGATGGATCGTCTTCACAAATCTCGACCGCGACCATCAAACCGCGAAAAATTGTCGGCAGCCACATCGCTTCACGCGGATTCGCATCCTTTCTCTAGCAGGCTCCTGGCGATGGCCACTGTCATGAAACGATCCAGTTCTTGGTTGTTGTAAGCTCGACGGATCGCGGCGAGGTCTTGATGGGCATCGACAAACCTTGCATAGGTGCCGGACAGGAATGACTCCAGTATTTCTATCGATTCCTCCTCACGGAAGCGTGGATAGTCCAAGACCAAGGCACGCATCACGCGATCTCCCTCGTCCGGAAAGGCTTTCTCGACTCGGGCACGTAGGTGGCAGTGATTCTCTGCTGGGAATTGTTTGTCGTTGTCGAGTGCCCGCAAGAATAGAGAAGTGTTCATGTCATAGTACTCGCCATAGCCAGACTTTTTCAGCATGACGACATGAATGACATCATCCAGTGTTCGATGCCAGGTTGTCCTGGTCTTGGTGAAGTTGAGCCGTTTTAGTTGCGTCTTAAAGATGGGAACAACTTTGCTCTTCTCAAGCATGCGAAACAGGCCTTCAGGGTTGTGCTGAACATCTGCACTCACATCAAGCGTTCGGGCAGCTGGATGTTTCTAGCAGGTGGTCGACCAGCGGGGCGATGGCTGCGATGGCTTTCGCTTGGGAGTCGGCGAAGCGTTGGTCGCCGAATTCTTGGTATTCGATGTGGATCGTCTCGTGGCGGTCGACGCCGAGCAGGCGCGAGGCTTCGATGATGTGGGGATGCAGATGATTCTTGTGCGCAGCGTAGCTGCCGAGCAGGCCACCTTCGCCAGCGGCGGTCAGCATGACCAGGGTCTTGCCGCTTTGGACCGGCTCGATCGGCTCGTCGCCGCGGGCCAGGTCGAACGTGAAAGTCTTGTTAACTCGGATCACCTGGTCGAACCAGGCTTTCAGCGCCGCAGGCATGCCGTAGTTATACATCGGGGTCGCCACGACCAGGATGTCGGCCTGAAGGACCTCGGCGATCAGCTCGTCCGAGAGCTCGAGGGCCTGGTTCTCGGCTTCCGTCCTGGCTTCTGCCGGCTTGAAGGCGGCGGAGATCCAGCTTTCATCAACCGCCGGCGGGGGCGTGCTGCCGACGTCTCGGCGGACGATCGGGTCGCCGGGGGCCAGCGAGTTCCAGGCAGAAACGAACCTTTGGGCCAGATCTCGGCTGAGGGATCGGTTTTTTCGCGCACTGGCTTCGATCAACAGGATATGGCTCATGAGTGGGGCTCTTTTCCGCGAAAACTAACGATTGGAAGGGTTGTTTGTTTCGCCTTTCCGATGCCAGGGCAGGGGCGTCGGTTTCAAACTGGGCGATTACCGACGATTGCTGGCCATGCCCAGGTGGGGTTAGTTGACCCTGGCGTTTGTCCGGCTTACAGTAGATTTGCCTATCTACGGGCCCTTTTCTGGGTTCGAAGTCCACCTTGCAACCCTTTCTGAAAGCTGCGGTTAGCATCGATGTTGGCCAGCCGTGTGATTCCTTGTTTGGACGTGAACCAGGGTCGTGTCGTTAAAGGAACGAACTTCGTTCAACTTCGCGACGCCGGTGACCCGGTCGAAGTCGCTGCGCGCTACGAGCGTGAAGGGGCGGACGAACTGGTCTTTCTCGATATCACTGCCAGTCACGAACAGCGCGACATCATTCTGGATGTGGTGTCTCGGACGGCGGAAGTGGTCTTTATGCCGCTGACCGTTGGTGGTGGCATTCGGACGATGGAAGACATTCGCTCGCTGCTGAATGCTGGTGCCGACAAGGTTTCGATCAACTCGGCGGCCTGTAAAGATCCCGAGTTCGTGCGTCAGGCCGCCAAACGCTTTGGCAGCCAGTGCATTGTGGTGAACATCGATCCGAAGCGGGTGCAGAAAGATGGTCGCGAAGTGTGGGAGGTCCATATCAATGGCGGCCGCAAGCCAACCGGGTTGGAAGCGGTGAGTTGGGCCCAGCAGGTCGAAGAACTGGGAGCCGGCGAGATTGTGCTGACGAGCATGGATCGCGACGGAACCAAAGATGGCTACGACCTGGAAGTGACCCGAGCTGTCAGCGAAGCCGTGACCGTCCCGGTGGTGGCAAGTGGCGGAGCCGGTCACCCGGAACACCTGGCCGATGCAATCCAGCAAGGCAAAGCAGATGCGGCCTTGGCGGCGAGTATCTTCCACTTTGGCCAGTTCACGATTCAGGAAACCAAAGAATTGATGCGTGACCGAGGAATTTGTGTCAGGCTTTGATTCTGGGGTTGGTGCGAATCAAACTAAAGGGCTTGCCCTGCTTTTCAGGAACAGAGGGATAAAGAGTCATGGCTGAAATCGACGCAGCGATAGCCGAGAAGTTTCTCGGTGCGGATAAAGAATACGAAGTCGACAAGATCTTCCGGGCTCTGGTCAAGTTGGAAGGTTCCGACTTGCACATGAAGGTGGGGCGTCCACCGATTGTTCGCGTGAACGGCACGTTGCGGAACTTGAACCGGGGACCGGTCGAAGCCGAAGAAATGCTGCGGCTGCTGTGGCCTCTGTTGGACGAACGTAACAAGAAGATCTTCCAGGAAAATGGCGGGGCTGACTTTGCCCATACGGTCGACGTCGATGGCGAACGCTGGCGTTTCCGTGTGAACATGTTCACCCAACTGGGTAACGTCGGGCTGGTGGCTCGTCGTATTAACAACTGGATTCCGAACTTCGAAGGGCTGAACCTCCCACCGGTGATGGAAAGCCTTTGCAAGTTCGACCAGGGGATGGTGCTGCTGGCCGGGGTGACCGGTTCGGGTAAGTCGACCACCATTGCGTCGATGCTCAACTGGATCAACCGTCACTACTCGAAGCACATCCTGACGCTGGAAGACCCGATCGAATTTGTCTACACCGAAGACAAGTGCTTGATCAATCAGCGCGAGATCGGGCAGGACGTGAAGAACTTCGAGATCGCGATGGGGCACGCGGTGCGTGAAGACCCCGACATCATCCTCATCGGTGAAATGCGTGATCAGGAAACGTTCCTCACGGCCATTCACGCGGCGGAAACGGGTCACTTGGTGTTCGGAACGATCCACGCTTCGAGCTCCTCTAGCACCATCGGTCGTATTCTCGACTTGTTCCCCGAAGAAATGCATGGCTCGATCCGGAGTGCCATCGCGTTCAATATGAAGGGGATCGTCGCCCAGAAACTGCTCAAATCGATCAAGCCGGGCGTCGGCCGTGTGCCCACCGTCGAGATCATGACGATGAATCCAACCGTCCAGAAGCTGATTCTGGAAGGAAAAGACAGCAAGCTGCCTGACGCGATCCGCATCGGTAAAGACGACGGCATGCAAGACTTCACGATGAGCCTCAAGTCGTTGATCGACAAAGAACTGATCGATCGCGAAACCGCTTTCGCCGTGGCACCAAACGTCGAAGCGCTGAAGATGGCACTCAAAGGCATCAATGTGGCACAACCTGGGATGGTTTAATGCGAAGATTCGCTTTACTGGCTTTTTGCCTTCTTATGCTAGCGCTCGCTTTGAGTTGGGGCGGTTTCGAGCCCGAACTCTTGGCTCAAGAGAAAACCTCCGTCGCGACGCATCCAGAGAAATACAAGTTCGCCGAACAAGAGTACGACTACATCAGCCCATTGAAGCTGGTGCCAGTCTTTCTGCTCTTCTTCCTGTGGGTCTACACGACCGACTGGGTCGGCCAGGACTGTATCGATCGTAAGCTTTCGCAGCCGGCATGGGTGATGCCCAACACGTTGATCTTCGCGATCACGTTCTGGTGGCTATGCGCCTCGGTACCGTTCTTCATCGGCTATTTGCTGGCGATCGCGGCGTGGGGCGTACCGCTGATGTTGTACATCAAAACCCGCAACGCCCTGGTCGATCCGCACGAACGGGTCATGACCAAAGATCACATCCGCTTCGTCCTGGCCAAGATGTCTGGCGGCAAGATGGAAGCGGAAGTGAAAGATGCGTGGGCGGTTGGCCCGCAGATGGAAATCAAGGCGCTCGGCGCTCCCGACGAAAACAAGAACACCGAGAACTTGTACACGGCTCGCAAGATGCCGGATGCCTACGTCTGGGTGAAAGAGCTGATCGCCGAGATGGTCACGCGACGTGCCTTGAAGGTGATGATGGACTACACCAAAGACACGGTCGCCATGCGTTACCAGATCGATGGTGTCTGGCTGGCAGGCGAGAACCGCGATCGTGAATCGAGCGATCAGATGCTGGCCGTGCTCAAGCTGCTGTGCAACTTGAACCCGAACGAACGCCGCGCTCGCCAGGCCGGCGAGTTCTTCGTGAAGTACGACGGCAAGAAGTTCAACTGCGAGCTGATGTCGCAGGGAACGCAGACCGGCGAACGCGTCATCTTCCATGTGCCGGTTTCGCTCGGCAAGCTCGAAACGCTGGAAGACCTCGGCATGCGAGAAGCCATGATTCAGGAAGTGAAGGGGCTGATGGGCGAGCAGAACGGCTTGTTCGTCTTCGCCGCGCGTCCTGAAGGTGGTTTGACGACGCTGACCCGCGTCGGGCTTTCTTCCACCGACCGACTGATGCGTGACTTCGCCGGTATCGAAGCGAAGAGCTCGCGCGAACCGGAAATCATGAACGTCGCCCTCAAGATGTACGACACGGCCGCTGGCGACAAGCCGGAAGAGATGCTGGCCGGCGTGATCCGCAACCAGCCCGATGCCCTGGTCGTGCGGCGGATTGAAACCCCGGCGATCTTCAACGTCTTGCTGGAGCAAGCCAACGACAAGCGTATCTGTTTCACCAGCATCAACTCGAAAGAAGATGCGGCCGAAGCGGTTTTGCGGTTGTTGTCGCTGAAGGTGCCGGCCGACGAGTATGCCAAGGCGCTGCATGGCGTGCTGTACATGCGACTTTGCCGCCGACTGTGCAAAGGCTGCCGTGAAGAGTTTGAACCAAGCGTGCAGTTGCTCAAGCGATTGGGCATTCCGCCGAACAAGGTCGAGAAGTTCTACAAGACGCCCACGCCTCCGGGGCCTGATGATCCGAAGAAGCCGCCATGCGAGCTTTGCGGTGGCATCGGTTTCCACGGCCGCGTCGGCATCTTCGAGTTGATGAAGGTGAACGAAGGGGTTCGTCGCGCGATCGCCAAGACGCCTAAGCTGGAAGCGATTCGTGCCGCCTCGAAGCAGGCCGGCAACCATACGTTGCAGGAAGAAGCCATTCGGTTAGTGGCCAGCGGGGTGACCTCGCTGGAAGAGATCAGCCGCGTCTTCAAAGAGTAAGCGGTGTTATCGTTGGGAACGGCCGCTGCCGGCGTTCCCTTTCGCCTCTGCCGACTATCCATCCAAGAATCGACAACAATACCATGTACTCGTTTGTGTTCTTCTTTCTCCTGCCGATCGTGATCTTCGCGGTGGCGTGGAGTCAGTGCTTTTGGACGAACCTGATCAACGGTCTTTTGATTGTCTTGTCGAGTGCGTTGGCATTTAACTATGCCCAGTTGCTCGCCGACATGATCAACAAGCAAGCCCCAGAATGGAGCGCGTTCACCGAGTTCGGTGTGATGTGGTTGCTGTTCTGGATCATCTTCTCGTGCTCGAAGTTCCTGACGATGAGCTTGTCCAAGTACCCGGTGCGGTTTGGTGGCAAGCGTGACCCCTGGTTCGACTTCATCGGCTGCGTGTGGGTGATGAACCTGATGTACGGTTGGATCTGCTTCACCTTCTTCGCTTCGCCCATCGGCGACCCAGGCTTCATCAACATGATGGCCAGCCGCGGCACGCCAACCAACATGATGGGCATGATGTACGGTGCTTCCGTCATCGGTTTGCCATCGCACTTGGGGATGACCGGCAGCCAGCCGTTCGATCCAACGAAGTGGGCCAAAAGCCGCCTCGAGCGTGCCCGAGACGAAGTGAACAACGTCTCGAAATAAGTTTGCAGCTCGACGTTTCCTTTCTCTTTCGATACAAGTTTCATGACCGAGACCACCGAGCCATCGACCGAGTCCCGTTTTTCGGCTGAAAACGAAGACCTGCTAGAGTACCGCGAGCTAAGCCGACTGGCGATCGCCGCGATGGTGCTGGGGGTTCTCTCGGTGCTGTCGATCTTCACGCCAGTGCTGTGGATCTTGCCGGTCCTGGCCATCATCCTCGGCCTGGTCTCGTACTTTCAGATTGCCAAATCGGAAGTGCTGACCGGCAAAGGGATGGCACTCACCGGCATCGGCCTGGCCGCCATCTGGCTAGGTATCGGCGTCACCCAAGGCGTGGTTCGCGATCGGATCATGCGCGAGAACTCACGCGTGATGGCCCAGGCCTGGCTCGACTTGATGTTGGAAGGGAAGATCCTGGAATCGCATCAGTTGACCCTCTCGCCGAAAGGCCGCCAACCAGCGAGTGCTTCGCTGGAAGGGCACTATCAGAACGATCAGCTTCAGAAAGAAAGCCTCGAAGGTTTCAAGTCGCAAGAGTTCCTCGAACGGCTTCAAGACCGGACTGGCGGTCCGCTCGAATCGAAGTTCGTCGCCGACGAGCCGACCACGCATGACGAGTCGGTCTATTACGGTCGCCACTTGTTCGATGTGATCGACAAAGACTCCGGCGAACGTCTCTGGCAGGTGCAAGTCATGATGAAGCGTCAGGCCGGCTTCGGCGAAGAGCAGAACGTCTTCCACTGGGTCGCAGGTTCAATCTCGGTGACGGAAGTCTATCCGGCTGCCCGCAAGTAATCGCTCGGCAAGTTTCGTTGCCGAAGCGTTCGCACAAAAAAGGTCCGCTGCCAATCTTGGCGACGGACCTTGTTCGTTTCTTGAAGGAAGCTGCCTGCTTAGCTGAGAGCCGACTCGACGCTTGCCTTCATTTTGTCGAGACCTTCTTTGGCGACTTCCAACGCATCGCGCTTCCAGTACTCTGGGTTGAACAGCTCCAGCGAGAACACCCCGCTAAAGCCATTACCGACCAGCGTCTGGATCATCGACTTCAGCGGAGCGACGCCATCGCCAGGGAAGACGCGGGCACTGTCGTTGATCTTTTCACGGGGTGGCTCGGCCGGGTAATCGTTCATGTGGAAGACCGGGATCACGTGACCACTGATCGCTTCCAGTCCGCTGAACGAAGAACCGCCTTTGTAGATGTGATAGACGTCCGGCATCATGCAGGCACTCGGGTGATTCGCTTCGGTGACGACCATCGCGACTTCGCCCAGACGGTTCAGGTTCGTCGAGAAGCCCCACAGTTCGAGCTCGGGCACCACGCCGGCCGCGTCGCCGACTTGCAGCAGGGCGTTGTAGCGCTGGGCGACTTCCAGCAGATCGAGCTTGGGGCCATTGGTGGCACCAGCCGGAGGGGCCGCGATCCGCGTTCCACCGATGCTCGCCACCAGGTCCATGTCACGCTTGGCGGTCTCGAGGCCTGCCTTGCGCTTCTCGGGGTCGTCGACGATCCACTGGGCGAAGCCAATCGCGCTTTCGACCTTCAAGCCAAGGTCGGCGATCCGTTTGCCCAGGTCGTGCAGGCTCTTGCCGGAATCTTTGTAGTCCTGAATCTTCGAGATCCATGGCTCGATGCCGGTGTAGCCTGCCTTGGCGGCGATTTCGACCTCTTGTTCGATTGGCAGGTTCTGGCCGCGGATCGTGCTGGTGTTGAAGCAGTAGCGGAGCTTCGGAGTCGATTGGTCGGCGGCGGAAGCAGTCGTGTGGCCGATCAGCCCGGTGCCAAGTGTCGCGAACGCGGCTGCTCCGGACATAGAAAGTAGGTGTCGACGATCAATAAACGAGCTCATGGGCCGAAGTCCTCAGGTGGGAAGGAATATGCAGGTCGATTCATTGTGCTTGCCTTCAGGGTGCCACGCAACGGCGGAAAGTGCCAATTTCTCTCGGGAAAACGGCATGGTTGACGAGTTGGCAGTGGGGTATGATGCGACTGACAATCAGGTATTGCCCGTCTGAGATTTCTGTCGGTTTTACGCCGCATTTGGATACCCAAAGAGTAGCACCATGTTGGAAGCGTTGATTGCGGTCGTAGCCTTGGCGGCCATGGAAATCGTTCTTGGCATCGACAACATCGTGTTCATCGCGATCGTTTCGGCTCGGCTTCCGGAAGAACAACGTTCTGGGGCCCGCCGCTTGGGCCTACTGGCAGCTTTGGTTTCGCGCATTGTGCTGCTGTTCGGTATCTCGTGGATCATGAGCCTGGACGAGCCGTTCTTCTATTGGACGTCCGTGCTGGGCGATATCGAATACCTGCAGCATCACGAATCGATCAATGCGATCTCGGTCAAAGACCTGATCTTGCTGGTGGGTGGCTTGTTCCTGATCCGGCATAGTGTGATCGAAATTCACGAGAAGCTGGAAGGGGAAGAGCACGAAGATTCGCAGGAAGAGGTCAAGCACGCCACCTTTGGCCGCGTGATCTTCGAGATCATGTTCCTCGATATGATCTTCTCGCTTGATTCGGTGATCACCGCCGTCGGGATGGTGCAAAGCGAAGTGACCGCCTTCGGCATGACCTTCTCCGGGGTTTGGCTGATGGTGATTGCGGTGCTGATCTCGGTCGGTGTGATGATGACCTTCGCCAATCCTATTTCCGAGTTCGTCGAGAAGCACCCAACCATCAAGATGCTGGCCCTCAGCTTCCTGATCTTGATCGGCGTGATGCTGGTGGCCGAAGGGGCTGGCACGCACTTCGATAAGGGGTATGTCTACTTCGCGATGGCGTTTGCCCTGGTGGTCGAGTTCCTCAACTTGCGGATGCGAAGTGTCAGCCGCAAGCCGGTCGAACTCCGCCAAAAGAAGGGGGCTAGCGAAGTGGGGCCTGCGGAGGGCTCTTAATCGGACCTTCTACCCTGGATTTGGGGGTAATTTAAGGTCTCGCTCTGGCAAATCCACTTGGCCCTGGCCAAGCCGTTGCGGTAGAATGGAGGGAGCACGAAATTTCGTGTTCCCGCCTATTTTTTACCCCCACCTACCAGCAGCGTACGAATCTATGCGAATTATCGCGTTGTCACTGGTCGCTTCGGCGACGATGTGCCTGCCTGCCATCGCATTGGCCGAGACCAACTTCCCCCCTGAGCATGTCGAGTTCTTCGAGAAGTCGGTGCGCCCAGTGTTCATGAAGCATTGCGTCAGTTGCCACGGCCCCGAAAAGCAAGAGGCTGGCCTCCGACTCGATGCGCGCTCGGCGATCCTCAAAGGTTCCGACTCCGGCAAGGTGGTGGTAGAAGGCAAGCCAGACGACAGTGGTCTGGTGCAAGCCATCCGTTACGAAACCTACGAGATGCCGCCTGCTGCCCAGATGCCTGCCGAAGAAATCGCGGCGGTGGAAAAGTGGGTGAAGCTGGGGATGCCTTGGCCTGAAGAAGACGAGGCCCTGCAGCCGATGTCGTTCGACGATCGGTTGATCAACGACAAGCAGCATCATTGGTCGTTCCAGCCAATCCAAGATCCAGCCGCTCCGGAAGTCTCGGGCGATTGGGCTCACAACGAGATCGACCGCTTCGTGCAGAAGCGCCTGGCGGAAGCCGACCTGGCACCTTCCAAGATGGCCAGCCGTCCGACGTTGATCCGCCGTGCATCTTTCGACCTGACCGGCCTTCCGCCGACCCAGGCCGAAGTCGATGCGTTTGTGAACGACGAAAGCCCGGATGCCTTCGCCAAGGTGATTGATCGCTTGCTCGCTTCGCCGCAGTACGGTGTGAAGTGGGGACGCAACTGGCTGGACGTCGCCCGTTACTCCGATACCCGGGGTTACTTGAACGACGGCCAGGATCGCCGCTTCCCGTATGCCCACGCCTACCGCGACTATGTGATCGACTCGTTCAATCTTGATACGCCTTACGACGAATTCCTGAAGGAGCAGTTGGCTGCCGATTACTTCGCCGAAGAAGGGGACCGCCGCCTGGCAGGGCTCGGGCTGATTCGTATCGGTCGCCAGTTCCTCAAGCATCAAGACACCATCGACGACCGCATCGACGTCGTCACGCGTGGCGTGCTCGGTCTGACGGTCAGTTGTGCCCGTTGCCACGACCACAAGTACGACGCGATCAGCATGGCCGATTATTACGGCATGTATGGCATCTTCGATCAGATCAACGAAACGATGCCGCTGGTCGGTCCGATCGACGCCCATCCGCAGTATCCAGAGTTCAAGCAGAAGCTGGACGAACTGCAGAAGGAACTCGACGAGCACAACACCAAGGTCGAGACCGCCGTCCGGACCGAATCGACGACCAACTTCTTCGACTTCGTCGTTCGCGCCGTCTCGAAGAAGCAAGATGTCGAGATCGCCAAGTACGAGCAAAACGAACTCGATCAGAAGAGCGTGCGTCCGCACCTGGTGAACAAATGGAAGCAGTTTGCCGACCGCCTCTGGAAGCCAGAAGATCCGATCTGGGGGCCGCTGTGGAAGGCCCGCGACATGGGCGAAGAAGCGTATGCCGAGCAGCACGAAGCGCTGCTGGGTGAATGGACCGGCGAAGGAAGCAAGCTGAACGAAGCGATCCGCACCGCCCTGGCCGAGAAGCGTCCTGCGACGCTGCCAGCCCTGGTCGATACCTACGACGAACTGCTCAAGCCGCTGGGGCAAGCCTATCGCGAAGCTGGCTACAACAAAGATGCCGTCAAGCCGGAAGGCCCGACCGCCGAGATCGCCAAGTCGCTGCTGGGTCGGTTCTCGCCGATCGTGCTCGACGACAACGACGTTCGCCGGGCCGCCTATACCAGCGAGAACAACCACAAGAAGAAGCTGGAAGGCAAGATCCGCGGTCACGAGATCGACGCCGCCGGTTCCCCTCCACGAGCGATGGCGGTCGCCGAACGTGAGAACGTCAGCGATCCAGTCATCTATCTGCGCGGCGACCCAGGTCGACGTGGCGACAAGGTGAAGCGTCAGTTCGTTCGCGTGCTGGACGAATCGGAACCGCAGATTTACACCAACGGCAGTGGTCGTTTGGAATTGGCCGAAGACCTGGTCTCGGCCGACAACCCACTCACCTCGCGCGTCATCGCGAACCGAGTCTGGATGGGGCACTTCGATCAGCCGCTGGTGCTGACCCCTGGCGACTTTGGTGTTCGCAGCGATCCGCCTGCCAACCCACAGTTGCTGGACCACCTGGCCAGCTACTTGCAGAAGAACGATTGGTCACTGAAGAAGCTGCACAAGCACATCATGCTGTCGGCAACCTATCAGCAGTCAAGCGAAGACCGTCAGGATGCCCGGGCCAAAGATCCCGAGAACCGTTTGAACTGGAAGATGAACCGACGCCGGTTGACCTTCGAGGAAATGCGAGACGGCATGCTGTCGGTCAGTGGCAAGCTCGACGAGTCGCTCGGCGGCCGCGCGGTGAAGATCCTCGACGATCCGTTCCCGCCACGTCGCACGGTTTACGGGTTTGTCGATCGCCAGGACCTGCCGAACTTGTACCGGGCCTTCGACTATCCGAGCCCCGATGCCACCAGCCCGGAACGATCCAAGACGAGCGTTCCGCAGCAGGCGTTGTACTTGCTCAACAGTGCGTTCGTTCAGCGTCAGGCCGCAGCGTTGGCCAAAGACCTCGAAAAGAACGACCAGCTTGATAACCAGAAGAAGCTAGACCAGCTTTTCCATGCGGTGCTGCAGCGCGGACCGCGACCCGATGAAAACGAGTTGTTCCTGGCCTATGCCGAGAAAGCTCAGAACAATGGAGACTGGACCGCTTGGGACAACATTGCCCAGGTCTTGCTGGTTTCCAACGAGTTCATGTTTGTCGATTAACGTTCGCCGCGACGAAGGGTGCTCCTGCTGGCACCCATGCACCTTGTCAGCAGGCGACACCGCAATTGAAATCGAAAGATCACTATGAACAGCCAATACTCACATCATCCAGAAGCTTGCCACAATCGTCGCGATTTTCTGACGCGGATGGGAACCGGTCTCGGAATGATGGGACTGGCCGGTATGCTCGGTGATGAAAAGCTGCTGGCAGCCGATGCCGAGTCCGCCGCTCAGGCCAGCTCGTATGGCAATCCACTGGCTCCCAAGTCGCCTCACTTCCCAGCCAAGGCGAAGCATGTCATCCACTTGTTCATGACCGGTGGTCCTTCGCACGTCGATACCTTCGACCCGAAGCCGCTGTTGACCAAGTACCACGGCCAGCCACTGCCAGGTGGCGAGAACCTCCGTACTGAACGCAAGACGGGTGCCGCGTTCGCTTCGCCGTTCAAGTTTCAGAAGTATGGCCAAAGCGGGATCGAAGTCAGCGAGCTGTTCCATCACACGGCTCAGCATATCGACGACATCGCCGTCATCCGTTCGATGCAGGCCGAAGTTCCCAACCACGAACCATCGCTCGGTTTGATGAACTGCGGTGCCTCGGTGGCGGTTCGTCCTGCCTTCGGTAGCTGGCTGACCTATGGCATGGGTACGGTCAATCAGAACCTGCCTGGCTACGTGGTCATGTGCCCACACGGCTATCCGACCAAGCAAACCCAGAACTGGCAGTCGGCCTTTCTGCCGGGTGTCTATCAGGGGACCTACGTCGATACGCGTTACACTGAAGTCGAAAAGCTGATCGAAAACGTCAAGAACTCGCATCTGCCGCTCGACCAGCAGCGCGAACAGGTCGACCTGCTGCAGAAGATGAACTCGATGCATCGTCAGCAGCGAGGTTTCGACCCGGCCCTCGATGCCCGCGTGCAATCGTTCGAGCTGGCCTATCGTATGCAGATGGAAGCGACCGACGCGTTCGACGTGACCAAGGAACCGAAGAACGTCCTGGAAGCGTACGGCGATGGCATCCAGGCCCGCCAGATCCTGATCGCTCGTCGCCTGGTCGAACGGGGCGTCCGCTTTGTCCAGGTCTTCCACGATCAAGGGCAGCCATGGGACAGCCACGACGACCTCGAGAAGTCTCACCGCCGCCTGGCAGGTCAGTGCGACAAGGCGATCGGGGCACTGATTGCCGACCTCAAGCGACTTGGCCTGTTCGAGGAAACGTTGATCCTGTGGGGTGGCGAGTTCGGTCGTACGCCGACCGTCGAACTGCCGAAGCCAGGCTCGAACGCCGGCAAGATCAACGGCCGCGACCACAATCACTACGGCTTCACCTGCTGGCTGGCAGGGGGCGGTATCAAGGGTGGCCAGGTCTATGGATCGACCGACGAAACCGGCTTCAAAGCAGCCGAGAACCCAGTCCATGTCCACGACCTGCACGCGACCATGCTGCACGCGTTGGGCTTCGATCACAAGAAGCTGACGTACCGCTATGCTGGCCGCGACTATCGTTTGACCGACGTTCATGGCAACGTCGTCCACGAGCTGTTGGCTTAATCGCGAATCGGCTTTCCGGCACTGCCATGCTCTTGAAAGGCAGTGCCGAGCCAACCGGTCGCGAACCGATTGCCGTGCGGCGTGTCTTGTCGGGGATTGTCACTTTCCCGGTTCTTACCAAGGCCCCTAAGTCATGGCACGATGCGAACTCTGCGGCGCCGAGGCGTTCAACGACCATCATCTAATCCCGCGGCATTGCCATCGCAAGTCGTGGTTTAAAAGCCGTTTCAGCAAAACGCAGATGCAGCAGACGATCGATGTCTGCGCGATGTGCCACCAGATGATCCATCACCTGATTCCGGACGAGAAAGAATTGGGTCGCCAGTACAACACCATCGAGACGTTGTCGGCTCATCCAGAGATGGAGAACTATCTTACCTGGAAGCGGAAGCGAGTCCGCTGTTAGAGGCTGCGATTTGCAGCGAGTGTTTCTTTCTCGAAGCAACCACCAAGGACGCAGAGGGCACTAAGGGGGAGACAGCCGTGTGGCTGGCGAGGATCAAACCGATCTGCCTGATCCATCGCTCGACACAAGACCGCCGGATACGCTCTGCGTTCTGGGAGACTGTTCCGGGAAAAAGGGTTCCACACCGCGCCCGCCTAAGCGGCAGCTAACAGGGCGACGGGCTACGGTGTAGAGTCCTTTTCTGCTTCCTTCAAATTCGGGGCTTCCACGTCGGGAAACATCTCGGCCAGTAGTTCGGCCAGCTTCTCGCCGCGGGCTTCGGTATCCAAGACAATGCCATTGCGATCGACCAGGATCATCTGTGGGATCGCGTTGATGCCGTAGTAGACGGCGTTCTCGTCTCGGAAACCTTTGTAGTCGTCTCCTTCGGCGTTGCAGACGACAATCCAAGGGATCTCGCGCTGCGACACGAAAGTTTCGACGATCGATTTCGTATCATCCAGGCTGATGCCGACCACCTCGAACCCGTGCGGGTGATAGGCGGCGTACAGCTTCTTCAGGTTCGGGAACTCGCCGATGCATGGGCCACACCAGGTCGCCCAGAAGTCGACCAGGACCACTTTGCCTTTCAGCGAGGCGAAGTCGAGGTCTTGGCCATCCAGCCTCTTGCCCACCACGCGGATCGGATTGCCGACCAGGTTGATGCGACGCGAGAAGCCTTTCAGCTCTTCGGCGATGGCCTGGGCCTTTTCGTCGGACGATTCGGCGAAGTGCGAAGCGAGGCCATCGGCAATCTTGGAGGCGACCGCGTTGTCGGACACCATGCTCAAGTTCTTGGCCAGCGTCGTTGCCAGTCGCGTCGACAAAGGTCCGACCGGCATCGCTTCGATCTCTTGCTGCTTCTGCTGCATCAATTCGGTACGGGCTTCGGCGTCCAGCGAGCGAGCCAGCAGCAGTTCCAAAGTCAGTTGACCATCGATTGCTTCGGTCTTTACGGCCAGGTCTTCGTGTTGAGCGTATTTCTGCAGGTCTTCCTTCAGCAGGTCGACGCTGTCCTCCTCGCCCAGGTTGGCGAGCGTCAGGCGAAGCGAGAACCGCATCCAGACCATCTTCTTTTTCAGCTCGGCATCGGAAGGCATCTCCCAGACGACATCCATCATCTGGATACCCTTGAGCAGACGCTCGTTGACCGGCAGCGGATTGGATTGATCTCGCATGAAAGCGTCGGTCTGCTTCCAGCCTTCTTCGGCGTTGGCTGGGGCAAACGTGGTTTCCGCGGGCTGGGTCGCCGGGTCGGTAGCTTTCGCGTCGTCAGCATTCGCCGGAGCAAGCGCCGCGAGGGAAAGAACCAATGCGACCGAAACCTTCCACCAATCTTTCATCCACCTCTCCTCAGTTCCTAGCACTGTGTGATGGTTCCCCAATGAGTGGAAATCCATGCCTGCGGTTCTATTCTAGACCACGAAAAAAGGCTGCCTATTTTCATATGCAGCCATCGTGGTTATTAAATTGTTGCACGCCGGGTGGTTGTGCCGGTCCCTGATTGCCACGACCAAACGTCGGCATCGGAAGCACTTAAGGTGTTTCGTCGGCGGGCTTTTCGGCAGGTACTTCCACGTCAGGAAAGACCTCTTTCAGCAGCTTCGTCAGCCGCCGCCCGCGAGCAGAAAGCGCAATCGCCTTGCCATCTTTCCCCAGCAGAAACATCGCAGGAATGCCGCGCACACCGTAGCGCATCGCGTTGGGATTGAACCAGCCAGGCGTTCCTTCGGGCGGGGCATCCCAGACGAAGGTCCATGGCAACTCGCGTTCTTTCAGGAACTGCGTGACCGGCTCTTGGGTGTCGTCGAGACTGATGCTGACGATCTCGAGCCCGTGCGGATGATAGATCTCGTACAGACGTTTCAACTCGGGGAACTCGCGGATGCAAGGACCACACCAGGTCGCCCAGAAGTCGATCAGCACGATCTTGCCTTGCAGGTCTTGGGCGACATCGAGTGGGGTGCCATCGAGCCGCGTCGCTTTGATTTCGATCGGTGTGTCGACCAAGGCCAGTTGATTAGCCATCCCTGCTAGAAACTGCGAGTAGGTCGCCAGCGGTTTCGTTTGGATGCCGGCAAAGTGCTGGGCGATCTTCGAGGCCAGCTTGCCGGCAACGACCGGGCCATGCACACCATGCACGCTATCGATCAGCAGGAACGCAAGGTCGCCGGTGGCGGTCGACGGAGGGTTCTCGAGGACGCAGGCCTCTGCCTGATCGAAGTAGAGTTGCTTCTCGCGATTGGGCAGCGTGATGATCTCTTGCAGTTGATATTCCAGTAGTGAGCAACGGGCGGCGATCGCGACTTGCGGAACCTTACTGTGGCTTTTCTGTTCCAGGAAGTTCTTCGCGTCGAAACGGGCTCCCTGGTTGCCAGCCGCGCCGGCCTGATAGAGATAGCGGGCCTTCGTTTTCATCGCCTTGGTCTCTTCTTCCGGGCTCGGTTGAAGATCCCAGACCTGATCGATCAGTTTGGCCGCTTCCAACAGATCGTCGCTGGTGCGTGGCTGGGCTGCCTCGCGAGCCTTGATCAACACGGCTTCGACGGGGGAAGGTTCTTCGGCGGCGGGCTGGTCGGCTGCAGGTTCGGCCGACAAGCTGACGGACGAAAATGCGATGATCCAACCGGTCAGCAAGACTCGGAGCAGGGGAGAGAGGCCGAACATCATGACGATCCTTCGGTTCCATCAGGGCATGAAAAATGGCTGCTTGAAAACTCAAGCAGCCATTCAGCTTATCGGGGAAAGCGTTGTCACTCAACGAATTGGGTGACGGCAGCCAGGCTTATTCGCTGGCAGCTTCTTCTTTCTTTTCTTCTTCGGCTGGAACTTCGACGTCTGGGTAGGCTTCGGCCAGCAACTGGTCGAGCTGATGACCACGAGCGGTCAGCGACTGAACCTTGCCATCCTTACCGACGAAGATCATCGTGGGGATCGCATCGACACCGTAGAACACGGCGTTCTTGTCATCCCAGCCACGTTCGCCTTCGCCACGTTCGGTGTAGACGATGGTCCATGGCAGTTCGCGTTCTTCGACGAAGGTCGCAACCTTTTCACGGGTGTCGTCCAGGCTGATGCCGACGATTTCAAAACCGTGTGGGTGATAGATCTCGTACAGACGCTTCATGTTTGGGAACTCGGCGATGCAAGGACCACACCAGGTTGCCCAGAAGTCGACGACGACCGTCTTGCCCTTGAACTTGGAAGCAAACGCCAGGTCTTCACCATCCAGCGTGGTGCCGGTGATTTCGATCGGGTTGCCTGGCAGTAGCAGACGGTTGCTCAGACCAACCATACGTTCGTACGCTTTGGCAAGCTTTGGATCGTCGGCATCTTTGAAGTGAGCGGCGAGGACAAGCACTTCCGCGGCGGCCTCGGCTGGTTCCATGCTACGCGACAAAGCACGAGCCAACTGAGCGGCTTGCTGAGCGGTTGCTGGCGATGGTTCGCTTTCGAGAATTGGTGTCTTGATGCCGTTGATGACGGCTTCACGTTCGTCGGCAGGTAGCTCTGCCAACATGCTGAGCTTCATGTTCATCAGCGCGGTCTTGGCTGATTCGACCACCTTTTCGTCTTCATCTTCGCTGCTGCTGAACTTTTCGAGCATGGCCATCGCCTTCTTGCCCGCTTCGGCATCGCCAGAGTTCTTCAGCGCCATCAGCAAGCTGACGTTCATGTTCATCGCGCGGACTTTTTCTTCCGGCGTCAGATCCATGGTCCAGACTTCGTCGAACATTTCGGCCGCTTTGGCGAAACGTGCTGGAATCGGGAGCTTGTCAGGGCCGCCGGTACGAGCCACAGCAAAGGCTTCGTTCATGACGTCGATAGGCTTCTTGGTTTCTTCCGAATCCGCTTCGGCGGCCGCTTCGGGCTTTGCTTCGACCGTGGCTGCCGGCTTGGCATCTTCTTCGGCAGCGTGAACAAGGCTGGCACTACCCAACAGACCGATGGCCAGCGTTGTGGACCAACTCAATTTCCAAGCGAACTTCATCGCTAACTCCCTGTTTCTGGTTTCTGGCTAAGAGTACGAACGCGTCCGCCCTCGCGCTATTTAATACACGACATTGTAAAAGTGGTTGGCCGAGAGACCAACTACGATATTTACGATTTTGCGTAAGTCGTGTCAGAAAGGTGCCAAGTTTCACCTTGGTGGCCAATTCGAGCTCGCAAGAAACGAAACATCCCACCACGATGGATGGGATGTTCTGGTCGTTTCGAGCGGGGTGGATTCCCCCTGAGCGGCCACGAGCAACGCTTAGCTTGCGTTGACGCTTTCGCGAACGTCTTGCGGCATGCGGCTTTCGGCCAGAGCGGTGTCGATTTCCAACTGCATAACAACGCTCCAGCGGCCTTCGGCATCGCCTTGGACCCACCAGTGAGGCATCATGCAGACGCTCTGGTGAACCATCTCGAAGCCACCTTCCGATTGGCTGACGGTCGAGATCGGGAAGGTCCACACGCTGGTCGGACGATCGGCACTCCAGCGGCAATCGACGCCGAGCCATTCGTCCTTCAGACCGAGGTCTTGGACTTCGTGCAGGTCGAGGTTGGTACCGAGGTGGCCCAGCTTGTTGCCGTTGGCCTGGTGGAAGTAACGATCGTCGGCACCCGATGGGAGACCGGCCATGTTCATTTCCACGGCGAAGTGCAGGACCTGATCTTGTGGCAGGCCTTCCAGCATGTAGGCGATTTCCAGCGTGCTGCTGCCGGCCGACATGGTGACACCCTTGGTGATCTTCAGCGGGATACCCCAGGCATTGCCGCTACGCGACATCTGGACCTGGATCCGATCGGGGTTGCGGCGGATCTTTGCTTCAAATGGCGATCCGACAAAGTCGCCACGTTCCATAGCGTTGTTCAGCGCGACTTGGTCCAGCGAAGCGTTGTTGTCGAAGAAGTGATCGACCAACATCTTGCGCTGGTGGTTGTCGTACTGCAGCATCTTGTCGAGGCCTTCCTGCTTGAAGACCACGCGATCGTGGATCGACGCGACTTCGCCATTGCCCGACGACGGACCGGCGAGCACCTTGCGGTGATACGCTTCGGGACGACGCGACAAGGTGGCCAGCAGGTTGTGGCAGATCGAACGGATGTCGAGTTCGTACAGCATGCCGCCGGTGGCCGGAGCCAGCAGAGCGATCAGCTTGTCGTCTTCCAGGCGAACTTCCTGGCGAGCATCGAGGTTGAAGTCGGCGACTTCCGCTTCGATGAAGTTGCTGCCTTTGTGTTCGGCTTGATCGAGCAGGTTGTCGGCGGCGATCAGATGCTTGTAGACCGCATTGCGAAGGTGCGGCAGGTACGTGCCACCGAAGGCACCGTGCCAGTAGCTGCAATTGCACTGACCACGATACAGTTCGGTCTTGGCCTGGGCGAGCAGTTGCGAGTCGCAGCCGTTGGCTTCGGCAGCGGCCAGGCGATTGCTGATGCCCAAGGCACGGCAGTACATTTCGTCCGTTTCGGGGTAGCGAACCTTGAAGTTACGCCAGTAACCGCCACGGATGTACTTCTTGATGTTCGGCCAGTTGGCGTCATGTTCCAGCGAGTGGACCAGGTCTTCAAATTCAACCTGCTGAGCGGCTGGCATCGCCCACTCGGTCATTTCGCGGTAGCTGCCTTCTGGGATGTAGGTCTTGCCGACCGGAGCCAGGGCTTCGGTTGCTTCGGCTAAGGTAGTCGTCAGCAGCCAATCTTTGTTAGCGGTCAGCAGTTCGAAGAACTGGGCCAACCAGCCGCGATCGTAGACGTGTGCCTTGGTGTCGGGCCAGGTACCGAACTTCTCGCCGTCGTCACCGAAGACCAGGACCGAGTTCGGGAACTGGTTGGCGACACTACGCATGTATTCGATGGTGTCTTGTGCTGGTGCGAATGGCAACAGGTATCGCAGGCGTTCGCTGCCAGGAAAGACCGACAACAGCTTGCCGCATTCTTCGGTCACGTAGTAACCGTACAGATCGTCTTGCGGGATGCCGGCGTTCTTGAAGTGGAAGTCGTCCAGGATCGTGTATTGGATTCCGGCATCGGCAATGTCGGAAGTGAGCGGCTGTTCCCAGACCCGTTCTGGCATCCACATGCCCTGGATCTTGGCGCCCAGGCGATTGGTCAGCCACTGGGTGTAGGTCGAGATCTGACCGACGCGATCGCGCGGCGGGATCATCGGCAGAATGGCTTCGTAGAAAACACCACCGATGATTTCGATGCGGCCGCTACGGACATGGGCAGCCAGGCGATCGAGGTATTCAGGATGGTGAACGTCCAGCCATTCCATCAGCGGACCGCTGGTGTGGAGGCCGATCTTGATATCTGGGTAGCAGTCGAAGACGTCCAGGAAAGGAAGGTAACTGTCCTGGTAAGCCTGCTCGAAGACGCCATCAAAGTTGCCGATCGGTTGATGGTTATGCAGTACCAGGCACAGACGGATCGTGTTGTTCATAGGTTTCTCGGGGGAGTTTCCTGGGAGTCGGGGAGGTTTTCGGCGGTGTTCGCCTGATCGATACACGACGAATCGGCAGAACCATTGCCCTTTAGCTAGCTTTTCTAAACGACTTTGCCGGACGAGTCACCCTAAACTAGAGGGGTCGTGCGGTCCGTATCGATCAGGCCGGCTGGCGAAGGAGTTGAGCTGCCCGCTCTGGAGAAACAGGATTCACGTACAGACCCGTGCCCCACTCGAACCCGGCCCTAACCGTTACACGTGGCAAAACCTCTACATGCCAGTGATAGTGATCCGCAGGGAATGTGTCAAACGGCAACGTGTGAATCAGGTAGTTATATGCCGGGAAATTTAATGCCTTTTCCATTCGCCCGACCAGCGACTTCAACAACAAGGCAAGCTGTTCTAACAGCGTAGAATTTGCGTCCCCGAAATCGGCCTGAGGTTGCCGCGGCAGAATGCACATCTCTAGCGGCAATCG
This sequence comes from Bremerella sp. JC817, assembly GCF_040718835.1. Lineage (NCBI taxonomy): Bacteria > Pseudomonadati > Planctomycetota > Planctomycetia > Pirellulales > Pirellulaceae > Bremerella > Bremerella sp. JC817. The sequence goes on from NZ_JBFEFG010000280.1 coordinate 1,053,541, forward strand.
CGAGGCATAAGGACAGAACGCAACGAGGTTGTCGTCGGCGTAAACGATCCGCGATCCGTCGGCCAGTTCGCGCTCGATCAGGTCGCTCCAGAACGAGCGGCCGGTACGCTGAAAGTATTCGTGACTGGCGTTCAGTTCATGCTGGACAATCGGCGGCACGACCTTGGTCGCCATCAGCTGACTGTGGACATGCTCCAGCGAAGCCCCAGCCGCCGGTCCGTTGTTTTTGAACAACTGCACATAGCGACAACGGCCTTCTTCACGCAGCGCGTTCAGTCGCATCTGATACGCCTGAAAGGTCAGCACCGCGTTGCGATCGGGCAAGCGCGAGAACGACGTCACGTGCTCGGGCGATTCGACGATCACTTCCTGCACGCCGCTGGCCGAACGCGTCTGATAGAAGTCGTCCGCCGAATCGGCTTTGTCCGGAAAGTTCGGCGAGAGCGAAGGGTAGATGTTCGGCAGCACGCGCACTTCCCATGGCAAGTGATCGCTGGTGCGCGACAGGTTGCCTGGCAGAACGAGTCGTTCGTGCGGAGTGGCGTCTTCATGGCCGCCGCAGAAAGGGCAACGCATGGCGGAAGGTGCCGGTATCGAGGCCTTCCATTGCTGCGGACGATCTTCACGTCCCTCGGCGACGACGACTTCAAAGCCGAGCAGCGGGTCTCGGCGAAGTTGATTGTCAGAGCTACGACTCACGGCGACATCCTTGTCGGCGGAGCCCGGCGTTACAGGGAACGTCGGGCTTCGATCGTCTTTTGATAGAGTTCAATGTACTGCTGGGCACTACGATCCCACGACCAGTCCTGGGACATGCCGGTTTCGACAATCTGCTTCCAGGTATCAGGCTGTTCCCGATAAGTGGTGATGGCTTGTTCCAGGATGTCCTGCAACGCTTCGGCAGTGTACTCGCGGAAACTGAAACCATTGGCGGTGCCTGTTTCGAGTGTGGCCGGAGTCATGTTGGTGATCGTATCGGCCAGACCGCCCGTTTCTCGAACAACCGGCACCGTGCCGTAACGCAGACTGTAGAGCTGATTCAGCCCGCATGGCTCGTACAAGCTTGGCATCAGGAACATGTCGGCACCCGCTTCTACGCGGCGCGCTTTCGCTTCGCAGAACTCGACACGCACGCCGATCTTGTTCGGGTACAGGGCGTTCAGTTCTTTGAGCATCGCTTCGTGATGCGGTTCGCCGGTTCCCAGGATCACCCACTGGCAATCGCAGGTCTTGGCACGATCGCGAATCACCTTGGCGACCAGGTCAAAGCCTTTCTGGTCGGCCATGCGTCCCACCATGCCAATCACCGGCACGTTGGGGTTGGTCGGCAGATGGAAAGCTTCCTGAAGGGCCTTCTTGCACTGTGGCTTGTTCGTTTCCCAGTTGCTCAAGTCGTACTTGGCAATCAAGGCGTCGTCGACTGAAGGATCCCAACGGGTATAGTCGACACCGTTGACGATCCCTTCGAGCACCTTGCGACGTTCACGCAGGGCACCTTCCAGTCCGCAACCCATCGGCTGCGATTGAATCTCTTCAGCATAGCGGGGACTGACGGTCGTGATCGCGTCGGCGAAGACGATGCCGGTCTTCAGGAAGTTCAGATGGCCGTAGAACTCCATCTGATGCATGTTGAAGTACTTCCAGTCGAGCCCGGTCAGCAGCATGTCCCAGTGCCAGAAATTACCCTGGTAGGCCATGTTGTGAATCGTCAGGACACTGGAGATGTCTTCGTAACCACGCGTAGCGCGGTATTCAATGTTCAAGTACGCCGGGATCAAACCTGTCTGCCAGTCGTTACAGTGGATCAGGTCGATCTTCAGGTCGAGCAGACGAATCGCTTCCAGCACGCTGCGGCAGAAGAAGACGAAACGTTCGCAGTTGTCTTGGTAGTCGGTTCCCGCTTCGCGATAAAGCTCAGGGCGATCGAAGTACTCGTCGTTTTTGACAAAGTAGATCGGGACATCTGAATTCGGCAGATGCGATCGCAATAGCTGGCCCGAGGCAACCTGACCGCCAACGGGTACGTCGAAGTAGATCGGCAACTCTTCGATGGGCAGTCCCGACTTATAGATATGTCGGAACGCGGGAAGAATGACCGTAACCTGATCGACCAACCCTTGCAGGGCGATTGGTAGCGCGCCGCCTACGTCTGCCAAACCCCCAGTCTTGGCAAACGGGAAAACCTCGCTGCTGGCAAAGAGAACGTTCAAGAGGGATTGCTCCGTGGGTGGCTATCTTCCGGTAATCAGCAAGGTTGCGTCAAATAATAACACATGAAAAGTGCAACCGGGATAGCCTTGTGAAAAAAGGAGGTTTTCGTCGAATGTGGCGATTAGGCCCTTTCGGAGGTTGGGGCGTTCGCACCGTTATAAACACGCATTGTGGGAAATTGGATCCCCCCAATGGGCCTTAAGTGTCAAATGAAAATAAATCTTAAGGGTGCCTAAATCGAGGCATTCCAGCCAGAAGGGTGGGCTAGTGGTAAGGGATCGCCCACAGGCAGGACTTGAGGTAGGAGAACGCGACTTCCGCTTTTCGCGAATCGTGCGTAATTTTATCCGTCAATTTTTTGCCGGGCAAATCAAACTGCCTGATCCGCACCGCGATGCGGCGGTTCTGGACGCCACATTGCGCTGGGTATGGCAGCAACGAAAGGGGATCTCGCAGCCAATAAAAAAAGGGCCGCCCGGCCTTTGACAACCGGGCGACCCTTCTGCTTGGAGGACGGTTATGCCGTTACTTGCCGCTGGTCAGCTCGAACTTCAAGTCGTCTTGAGGTCCATCGATGGTGACCGTCAACGGAGTTGTTTGGAGAGCACCATACTGGGCGGGAACGACACTTTCGAGCTTGTCGCGTGTCGGGCTGTCAGGCGTGTCGTACAGCTTCTCTTGGCCGACGACCTTGTTGCCGATGATCACCACCTTCTTTTCGCCAGGCATGGTGAAGCCCATGAACTGGCCATCTTTGATCACCGCGCCACCGGTTGGTGCGGCTTTGTCGGTTGCCACGAACGAAAGCGAGCCACGCGGAATCGGTTGGCCGTCGATCGTGACGGTGCCTTTCACTTCGACTTCGCCTGACTTGCCGCCACTGCTGCAGCCAACGCACAGCGACAGAGCGATCAGGGGGACCAGGAACGAGTAAGAGGGAGTACGCATGAGGTTTTCCTGCGAGAGATATTCAGATCGGAATCGAAGCCAATCGCTTTAGGCCGCGGCATGCGTGGTTGCGATGCGGCGGCCTTCGCGTGGCGTTCAGGCCAAGGGAACCACTTACGGGGTTTCGAACACTTCGCCACCAAATGCGGAGAGCATCCCTTCCCACGTCGACTGATTGACCGTCTCGCCCACAAAACGGACCGAGCCATCGCAGTTGGCCACCAGGACGCCGCCGGGGTGATTGCTGCGAGCCGCGTTGTAAGCTTCGTGCGGCTGGCTGACGGTCGAGCATGGCATCCGGCGATAGTCGTTGCTGGTGGGGTCCATGGTCGAAGCCTTGCACTGACGGCACAGGTCGGGCGTCGAAGAGTTGGGCGTCAGCAGCGACATGAAGCCAGGGCTGCCTTCGTTGTTGAGGAAGTCGCCACGGTTGTCGTCCAGACCGCCTGGCGAAGCGATCAGCAGTTCCGAGAACAGCGCCGTGTTCGAGGTACCATCGGTGACTTCGCTCATTCGCGAGACGTGTCGAATCCGGAACGGAGCACCCAACCAGGCCACCGAGTCAGACGACGTATGGTGCAAGTGGGCGTTGCCGAAGTTGCCGACGTAGTTACCCATCACACGCCAATAGGTGTCGCTCTGATCTTGCGTCGCACCCACTTTGTCGGAAGGGCAATAGTACATGTCGATCGGCACACGCAGCGTGGCCATGTTCGGACCGTCGTGGAAGTGCTGGTTCAAGTCGTATTGATCGTACAACGCACCTTGTTCGATGAAGGGCCACAACTGCACGGCCCACGTGATGCGATGGTACGAATTGCCGTTCTGCACTTTGGTTGGGTTGTTGGTACCATTCATGCCACCCAGCGGAAACCAGCCGGCGTAGGTGTCGATATGCATATGCGTGGCCAACGCCCACTGCTTCAAATGGTTGGTGCACTGAATACGTCGCGCGGCTTCACGCGCTTGCTGGACGGCAGGCAATAGAAGGGCGATCAACACACCGATGATGGCGATCACGACCAGCAATTCAACCAGCGTGAAACCGGCCTTCGTTCGTTGGTTCCGGAGAGACATAGACGATTCCTGGTTAAGAGTTTGCGTTGGCGTATCCACTAAAAGCCATGAATATGAGGGGTAGCCAATTCGCTAGGAGTGGACCGGCAACTCTACTGGAACCACAAAAAAATGGCAAGTTATTCAGGAATTTGTCACGTTTTGACAATCGCCGCGTGACGTATCTGCAATCAGCAGGCTTGGATGTCCTGCGGCCCGAAACGTGAAAGAGGTCGCTGGATGCCAGACGCATCCAATGCCATGGCCCGCAGTTGTCGTTTCGGCAGCGCGAAGTTAGTGTGATGCGCCGCGGGCCTGGAAACGCCCGGAATCAGCGAGGGGGCGTTTCCGAATGTTTGAGCACAAGTTGCCAGCGCAGCGAGGCGTTGTCGCTGGCTTCGCAGTCGCTAGACCTGGTTGCGAAGTTGCTCGAGCGAAGACTGTTTGCCGACCACCAACAGCAGTTGATCGACCCCCAGCGAGTAGCCGCCATCAGGGAACATCTCGAGCTTGCCGGTCATCGGATCTTTCACGCCGACAACCCACACGCCGTACTGTTGGCGCAGATTCAGCTGCATCAGCGACTTGCCTATCATGCCGTCGGGTACGGCGACTTCCATGAAGCTGTATTCCGGATCGATCGGCAGGAAGTCGATGATGTTGGGCCACGTCATGCGGTCGGCCAAGGTGGCGGCGATTTCGGCTTCGGGGAAGATGACCCGTTCGACGCCGAGGCTTTTCAGCAGCTTGCCATGATCGTGACTCACGCCTTTGACGATGATGCGTTTGGCGCCTAGTTCCTTGGCATGCAGCGTGGCGAGCAGCGACGGGCTGATGTCTTCTCCCATGCTGATGAAAACACCGTTGGCATCTTTCAGCGACAGGTGCTGCAGCGTGTCGTAATCGGTCGCGTCGGCGATGATCGCTTCGTACAGGTCGTCCTTGATTTCTTCGACCCGTTCGCGCGAGCTGTCGACGCCGGTCACGCGGCAGCCGTTCTTATGCAACTGCTTGGCCAAGGCTCCGCCAAAGGAACCGAGTCCCAAGATGTAGAAATGTTTCACCGGAGGCATATCGGCCTATCCTATGAGAGGTTCTTCTTTGGGGTATTCGACCGGCACCGCTCGTTCCGATCGCGACAACGCGGCGAACACCGAAATCGGACCGATTCGGCCGAGGAACATCAGCGCGATGATAATCAGTTTACCCATGATCGAAAGCGTACCGGTCAGGCCTGTCGAAAGGCCCACGGTACCCAAGGCGGAAACGACCTCGAACGCCGCATCGAGGAACACGCCCTGGCTTTTGGGATGCGGGATCGACGATTGCTCGACCACCAGCAGCATGGTCAGTGCCGCGATCGCCACCACCGAGAAGAGCAGGGCAGTCGCCGTGGCGGCCTGGATCACTTCGTTAGGGATCGTGCGGCGGGCGAAGTTGATGCGGGTCGAACCTTGAAAGGTCTTCCACGCGTGCAGGGCCATCACCACCACGGTCGAAACCTTGAAGCCACCACCGGTCGAGCAAGGCCCGGCCCCGATCAGCATCAGGATCATCGAGATGAACAGCGTCGCGTTAGTCAGCGAAGCGAGGTCGATCGTGTTGAAGCCCGCAGTGCGGCAGGTCACCGAATGGAAACCGGCGACCATCATCTTCTTCCACAGCGGCATCTGATCGAGCACGCCATCCCATTCCAGAAACAGCGTTCCGCTGAAACCCATCAGCAGGAAGAACGCCGTCCCGGTCAGCATGAATTTCGAATGGATGTGCAGGTTCTGCCACCCTCGGGTAATTCCCAGCGGAAAGTTCTTATGCAGGTCGACCATCACCGGAAAGCCGATCCCGCCGACAATGATCAAGGCCGAGATCGTCAGGTTCACCACCACGTCGCCTTGAAACTGCATCAGACTGTCGTCGTGCAGGGCGAAGCCGGCGTTGCAGAACGCCGAGATCGAATGGAACAACGCGTGCCACGCCGCGGTCAGCGGGTCGTACAGAAACAAGTTGCGGACCAGCAAGATTAGAAACCCGGTACCCTCGGTAATGCCGGTCACCATTAACACGTGCCGCAAAATCCACTTCAGGTCGGCATCGTCGCTCGCCCCGAGGGTTTCCGTGAGGATCGCTCTCGCACGAAGGCTCGGTTTGCTGCCGAGGTTGAACATGGTGAAGGTCGTGATCGTCATGATCCCGATTCCGCCGACCTGAATCAGGCAGAGGATCACCAATTGGCCCCAAAAGCTGAAGCCATGCGGCGTCGAGCGAACCGCCAGACCGGTCACGCAACTGGCGCTGGTCGCCGTGAAGCAGGCATCCAGCAGCGAAACATTCGTCGAGCCAGAACCGCGGCAGATCGGCAGCGTCAGGAGCAGCGTTCCGAGCATGATCAGAACCAGGTACCAGGTCACCAGGTTCCGCGCCGGGTATTTGACGATCGAGCCAGTCAGTTGAGGCATAGCGATAGTGCCGAAAGATTACCCATCATGGCGAAGCGAACCGGGGAGAGTCCTTGCTGGTTCGCGTCATGTTCCGCTGGGCGTCGATGCCTGGTTATCGTCCGAACGATGGGCTTTGGTTGCCGGCGACTTCGCCGCTTTGCCCTGGCAGCAGCAAGCTGAGCACCACTGGGTTGAACAGCAGAACCGTTCCGACCACGGTGCCAATCATCATATTACGGAAGAACGGGATGGCCGCGACGTAGCAGCTGGCCAGGCCCGAAAGATCTTTGGTGTATTCCGGCAGCGTGATCCACGAGGCGAAGTTGGTCACCACGAAGAAGATCAGCGCGGCCATCAGACCGGTGCCGATCGGACGGATCCAGCTCCGATCGTTTCGCAGCGTCAGGCCCAAGCCAATCGTCGCCAGCATGCACAGATAGTTGAACGGCGTGCCGACGTAGAAGGCCCAGTTGAAGTGACCGCTCACCGCCCAGATACCCAGATCGCTCGCGACCAAGGCTGCCAGCAACAAACCACCAGCAACCCAAGGATTGCGGAAGGTCGCTCCGGCGAACAAGCCAACCGCCAGAATCGGGGTCAACGACCAGGGAAAGTTCATCGTGAACCATTCGGCCTGGGTGCCCATCGCGGTCAGAACATAAGGCAGCACACGAATCGCGACACAGTATGCCAGGCACAAACCGACCACCAACCAGATGCGGAGCGAAGTTGGTCGTTGAGCGGAAGTTGAGGTCGAATCGGGCATGCCACGTCTCGTTAGTCGTTACTTTTAAAGGGTTTCTATCCCCCAAGTATCGTAAGAATGGGCCTTCAACGTCAACCATTCTCCCCGTGAAGCTAGCAAACGCCCGCATCCTACGTCGATTTACCCCGCAGGAAGAGGCTTCTGCCGAGGGGATCGGGGTGGGGAATCTCGGGATGAGATCCCCTAAACCAAGCGTTTCCAACAGGTTGCCTGCGTTTGACAGTCGCTTTGTCGCAATGGACGCGCGTTTCGTCAAATGGACAACGCGAATTGTCGAATTCAAGGAAACCACTCCGCCGTCCCTCTCCCGTTTGAGGGGAGAGGGAAGTGGTTGGCGTTTACCAAGAAGGCAAACCCCCAGCCGGCTAGACCATCGGTTCTGGGGGACCGCTTGTCTTTTTCGGCGAGGCGACACGCAGCAGGCGGAAGCCGATGTCCGACCGAATGAAGCCATACAGGCCGCCCACGATCAGCACCAACAGCACGGCTGCCAAGGCTTTGTTGTAGTCGTTGACGACGAACACCGGACCGACGCCAACCTCGGGGAAGCTGGTCGGGGGAATCGGCAGGCCATTCTCTTCGGCGATCAGGGCGGCGTTGACGATGTGAATCACCGGCACCCCTTCCTGAATGAAGCGTGGCGCGACGCCGTCGATCTGGTCGATGTTCGGCGGAGGGACCAGGTTCACGCCGGTCTTGAACGACTGCTTGCCGAGGGCACGTCCGGTCGAGACCACCCCGCCGCCAATGTTGATGTAGGCGCGGATTGGTTTCTGGCCGGCGTACTGGCGATACAGCTTCATGCGCTGATCGGTGCTTTCCTTCACGCGGGCTTCGATCAGTGGCAGCTTGTTCCGTTCGATTGCCTTGCGAACGATCTCGATGCCATTTTCAGGCAAGCCCAGACCGCGATCGTTGTCGCCACCCATCGAGGCAGCCACGCTGCGAGTCGACAGGATCTGTTCTTCATTCAAGATCCGTTCCATGTCCAGCCACATCAGTTCCGGGATATTAGCACCCCACTGCGAACTGCTGGCCGAAGCAATCACGATCGGTTTGGCACCCACCGTTTCCAAAGCGGTCAGCATGCACAAGTTCAACGCCGGAAACGATCCGCTGATGCCGACCGCGACGACGTCCCCTTCTTGCACGCCCACTTCCTTCAGCATGTCGACAAAGATCGCCGCGAAGTTGGGGTTGGCCGAAGCCAGCTTCGATGGCAAGTCGCCCACCATGCTGGTCACCGGCGAGTTGGTCAGCCCGATCATGCCACTGCGGCCTGGGTCGAGCGACGGATCGACGTCGTAGCCCAACTCGGCGCGTGCCAGGTAAAGCGTTTCCATCCCTTTCGAGGCAGCTTCGGTGGCGATCAGCTTTTCTTCGTAATAGCGTGTCTTGCGATCGACACGCACGTTCTCGACGATGGCCAGGCCGGCCACCGCGACCGACGCGATCAGCATCAGCGCGGTACGCGAGACGGTTTTAGGTCGCCAATAAATCTTCTTCACAGGTGGAGTTCCGTACCGAAGGCCAGAATGAGGATCAAACGAATGGCGGTCGAAGCGATAAACAACGCGCTAAGGGTTTCGACCACACCCTGACGATCGAGCCAAATGGCGATCAGGCCCGGAATGATGTACCCGATGACTTGGACATGCTCGGTCGATTCGGCAGGACTGATCTGCAGTGCGTGCAGCGGGGCCAAGGCCCACACCGGCAAGGCATCGAACAGCGAGCGAACCAGGAAGCCCACCAGAATCATCAGCACCGTGCGGCGTTTGCCATACACGATGACAATGTTCGACAGCAGGTGAATCAGGAAGAAGGTCAGCAGCGAAGCCACGACCGTCATGCAGATATTCACCGGCTGATCTAAGAACAACGCAAAGTAGCCTGGGACCACCATGCCCCCGGCGGCCAATCCGAACACTTCGGAAAACACGAGGCTGACGGCCAGGCCAACCCCGATTGCGACTGTGATAATCCCCGTCATTTAAAGGTCTTCTGTGTACTGCGATTAGCGAAGTAGCGAACGACGTCGAGACCGACGCCACCAATGTTCGCGATTCCCATGATCAGCGAGGTTTTGCCCGAGTATTCCAAAATCGTCTCGAAGATGTCCGGAGCGGCCATGTCTTCGGCGAACACAAGTTTCAGCGGATCGATCCCGGCTTCTGTCGCCGTTTTGGCGAAGATGTACGTTCCGGTTCCAATCAACACGTAGTAATCGGCTGGCGGCCATTTGGTGACCGAGGTCCCCAACTGCTGCGAGCGGTCGGGGCGATCCTGGCGGCAGTTCACCACCAGCACCCGGCGTTCGACTTCCGGATAACGCTGGAGGGCCATCTTCCAGATGCGTTCGGTCGACTCTGGATCGTTCGCCGCAAAACCGTTGACGAAGTTGATCTGCCGTCCGAAGAAGTCCATCTCGTGAGCGGTCATCGCGCCTGGGTCAGGCTTGGCGGCCCACATCCCGCGAAGTGCGACGGCCCGGTCGACACCCAGGTCGGCACACACCTTGAGCGCCAAAGCGACGTTCTCGGCATGTTCGACATACATGAAGCCAGCTAGGTCGAGCGGTGTGATCGCGTCGACATCTTCTTCCGTCACGGCGACCAGCTGGGTCGAGCGGTCTTTCGAGGCATGGGCGAACACGTCCAGGTGGTCGCGCTCGGCGGTGAACAGCTTGGTCTTTACCGGAACCATGCCGGCCAAGGCCCACGCCACGTCCTTTTCGGTCGGACCCATCACGTCCAAGTGGTCTTCGCGGGCATTGGTGATCACACCATGCGTCGCGCGAACCAGCTTCGATTCGCACAGCCACTGCAGGTTCGGCCGCAGCGCCATGCACTCGATCACGAGGGCTTCCGCTTCGAACTCGACCGCCATATCGACGATGCGAACCTGTTCGATGACGTTAGCCTTGGAAGGACGAAAGACCGGGTACTCGGTACCGTTGGGGACGATCATCCGCGGCAGGGTGCCGGTCGTCTTGCAACAGGTACGCATGCCCGATGCGCGCAGGCCGGCGGCAATCAGCCGGGCGACGCTCGATTTACCACGCGTTCCGTTGACATGGACGCGAATCGGAATCTTGGCGAGCCGTTGCCGATGTCGGTACAGCTCCCAAACCCCGTAACCGATCAACAGACCGGTAGTGATCAGCAAAACAATAGTTGCCATGGGGCCTAGGCAATGGGGTGCCTAAGGGACCTCGGAGAATGTCGGATCGCGGCAAGGGTCATCCCGAGGACCGACCTGCCACTTAGCACTGGTGCGTGCTGGAAATCACCGCGAGAACGATCGACCCGTTCCGCCTGAAACGCGATTGATCCGGACCGCTTTGGGGGAGGTGAGAAGGCCTCTTAGAAACACGGTCAGGTGTCGATTTCGGAAGTATGTATCGTTTTTTCCCAGCGTCAACTGGAGGGAAAGCAGGGAAAACGAAAATTTCCGATAACGCGATTACCCGCAGCCTGACTTGGCACGAAAAAAGGCCGGCAGCATATGCTTGCTGCCGGCCCAGGATGGCTGCCTCGGCCATGGTGAATGATCGCTGGCCGACGCTATCGTCGGCTGCCAGCTTACTTGATCAGGTAGACCTTCCCGCGAAGCTTGACCAGCAACTGCTCGCCAGGACGCTGCTGCGAGAGCACCAGGTTCTCGTCCTTGGTGTTCTTGGCGACCAGCTCGAAGTAGGTCGGGCTGAACTGTTCGATCTCGACGACGGCGTCTTTCTTCTTTTCGACCGCCGCAGCCGCTTCTTCGTCGACCCAGGTCTTGTTGCGGTAGTACAGCGTGCGGTTGCCGATGTTCCGGACCGATTCGACCACCTTCAGCTCGTCGGTCTCGGTATCCTGCATCACCGGACCGGTCACGGCCGATGCAGCGTTGCCGATCCCGCGGCCAGGTCTGCTGCCTGACATGGCACCGAAGCCCCCCATCCCTTGACCGGCACTGTCGGCTGGGGCGTTCTTCGAGAAGGCAGGTGCCGGAGCGGTCGCTGCCGGGGCGTTTTGGGCGTTCTGATAACGCGACTTGAAGTCGCGCTGCGAGAAGGCGGATCGCCCGGTCGTCTCGGCCAGCTTCTCGGCCTCGACACGCGAACGTTCGAGACCCATCCCGCTACCACGTCGCGACAAGGCCAGCTCTTCGACCGACTGGTTCTCGTCCGCCAGGAAGCTGGTGTAAGGGGTCAGAATGCCATGCTCGGTCGACAATGTGACCAGTTCGGTCATCAGCTCGTCGTTCTGTCCGTGCAGGTCCATCTGGTCGATGATCTCGCCAATCCGGCGAACGGCCCACAGCTTCTCGACGAAGGCGTGCGACTGGTCGTGGCTCTCTTCGACAAACTTCGCCGGGAAGTCGAACTTCTCGGTCTTGCCGTTCACCTTGCCACTGATGGTGATCTTGGCGTTGCCCGCCTTCTTGTAGCGGCCAACTTGCACCAACTGTTCTCCGTCGAACAAGTCGACGACCTGTTTCGGAAGCAGACGATTCACAAAGTTGTTGCCCCCATTTTCCAGGTCGAACTTGATCTTCACGTCGGTCATCACCGGGGCGTTGATCTTGCGGTACAGCCGGGCGACGTGCTCTTCCAGATCTTCATCTGGCCGGACGTATTGGCTTTGCCCTTTGATCTCGCGCGAGAGGCGATCCATCAGGCGGCTGTTCACGTCGTAGCCGACGCCGAAGTTGATCATCCGGGCATCGTGCTGGTTATGCTTCCGAGCGTTCTCGACAATCTTCATCTCGTTCGTTTCGCCATGCGTCGGGCGACCATCGGAAAGGAACAAGATATAGCAAGGGCGATCGTCGTCTTGCACCATCTTCATCGCCGAGCTCAACGCACCGTCGATGTTGGTGCTGCCGCCGGCGTACAAGCCATCGACAAAGCCGATCGCTTCTTCGATGCTGCTGGCGTTCGCCTTTTGAAGTTCGGGACGGAAGCTTTCGACATCGCTGTCGTAGGCGACGATGTTGAACAGATCGTGCTCGTTCAAATGGTTCAGCACGTACTTGGCGGCTTCGCGGGCCTGGTCCATCTTGTCGCCACTCATGCTGCCAGAACGATCGACCACGAACAGCACCGTCTTCTTCGGTGGTTCTTCTTTCTCGTTACGGGGCGGCGGCGAAGCGAGCATCAGGAAGAAGCCTTCCTCGTCGTCGCTCGGACGATAACTGATTACGCTGGCCGAAAGCTTCTGATCGTTGCTTTCAAAGAAGAGACGGAAGTCGCTGGTCGGGATGAAGTGATCTTGCTCGAACGTGACGACTGCCCGCTGCTTGCCATTGCGTTGGATGTCGACTTCATGCGTGGGACTGTAGATGCTTTTCAGCCGGCTCGCACTTTCCAAAGCGAGGCGAACCTTGACCTTCTCGATCGGGCGATCGGTGTACTTGGCGGTCGATAGCGGGAACAGAAAATCGGTCAGCCGGCCATCCTTCTTCAGCAACTGCGAATAGGTGATGTTGACCTCGCGACTGGCCCCGGCCGGAACCGGAAAGACGCTCGTTTGAAACATGCCGGTGCCGGTCCATTCCAACAGTGCCGGATCTTTGTTGGTCCGCACGATCGACTCGTACACTTCGCGGGCCTTGTCTTTCGGCAGCAGCTTGGCAGGGAATTCCTTGCCATCGACCATCAACGTCAGGCTGTCGATCGCTCCGTCGTAAGGTAACGGAAACAGAAACGAGACCTCCATCTGCCGGCTGCCGGTGTTGGTGAACTGCTGAGCGACTTGCACCTGGGCGACCTGATCGGTGACCTTCGCGTTCACTTCCAGCTTGCTGATCTTGTACGACTGCGGAGGAGGCGTCGGCATCGGTCGCGGAATGGGACGTGGCAGCGGAATCGGATGCGGGTGATGAATCACAATCACCCCTTGAGCCGATAAGGTGCCAGCCAACAGCAATACGCCGAGCGACGACAACAACGACCGGACGATCAAAGCAATGCGGGACATGGGGGAAAACTCCCAAAGCGGAGAGAAGGTTCGCGTTCGGTTCCTGGTCTGCCAGTAAAGACGAACCGGCTCGCGATTAGGTTTCCGCCGCGGCAGAAAAATCTTACGCTCCGCCATGTTCAGCCGCAAAATGGCCTGGTGCAGCGAACATCGGAGCAGGGGGATCCGACGCAGGAAGTTGGCCTGACCGAGCGACTTACGCCGCCTCGATCTTCGCGACGATCTTGGCCGGAGCCGGTTTGCCAACTTTGGCCTTGGAAACGGCAGGCTTCGAAACGGCGGCTCGCTGCTTGGCGTACAGAATCGAGTTGCCTTCTTTCCCCACCACACCCAGGGCGCCTGTCTTGCGAAGGGTGTAGACCATCTTCTGGGCGATCCAGCGAGGGCGAGCCAACTGCTGGGCCAGGTCACCGGTGTGGAACTGCCGCGGCAAGCCGGCGGGCAGCAGCTTCAGGAGATCGGCCGCCTTGCGAAAGCGATGCGACGAGACGATCTCGGTCAGCAGTTGATCTTCCACGACGAAATCGTTCTCGCGACGGCGTCGGCGTTTGCCATGCCCTGGGTAGCGAATCTCTTCGATCTCGATCAGCGGGATCTCGAGGGTCAGGTTCGGATGCGGAAACGCGTTGGTGAAGTGAACCAGTTCCTCGAAGACGTGATACAGGTCGCAGCGCTTCGGGCTATAGCGAGCCGAAACGATCTCGCCCCCTTTCTTGTCACGCTTCACGACCTTCTTCCGAGCGACGATCGGTTTGATGACCCGGACCCGGTGCTCGTCGCACAGTTCGCGGATCTTGTCGCGAATGGCAGCCAGGCCCGACCACTGCACTTCGATCAACTGACCCCGAGCAACGGCGTCGATGATGTACCGACCCAGACGGACCTCGGTCTCGGCTTTCTTGCCGGCGTAGTGTTCTTTCAGGGCTTTGTGCAGGGAGGTTTCCATCCGGCAAGCTGCAGGGGCTGGAGAAACGGCGAATGCGAAACAACGCTTGTAGGCAATTTCGGCATCCACCGATAGCCATATCCAGCCGAATCGAACCAAACCCCACCCCGCGACTCTTCGTTCCGGCGACTTCCTGCCTCCCAGGCTCTTTCGCCAGCTCTCCCCCAAAGGGGCCCCCTTGGGGCTTTTTGTTCTTCTTGAGTTTTGGTTCTTCTTGTTCTTCTTTTTCTTCTTCTATATGGCTCAACGCGTGCGCACCCCGTGGCTCAAGTGGTGGCTCACACCGTGGCTCAATGTCTGGCTCAAGGCGTGGCTCAAGCTGCGGCTCAATTCGTGACGAAGAGGAACCCTCTCTTGCGCGGGATGCGCAGGGGATCGCTGCCTGCTTGGGAACTGGAATTTGCGAGCTAGCTAATGCTCGTTGGGTACTTTCCTGGATGCACTGATCCCCCCAGCTTTTGGTGTCGGGTACCCGCAAAGTGACCCTGGATTGCTAGGAATTCGGCCGCGAGAAAGTCGTTGATATCCCAGAGTTTCAACGAACGTACCACCCAAAATATCCAGTGGACGTCTAGCAGTTTTGGGCAATGCTCTGATGGTATTGAGACAGCATCTGGCCGCGCTGGCGGTCTTTATATCGGCGGCGATTCTCGTCAACGTGGCAGGCGCTCAGCAAGCTGGGCCAGGGCCATCGTTCCCGGCGATTCCGTTGCTGGCGGAAGAAGACCAGCCCGACGTAAACGACGATCGCCCCTTCGCCACTGACGAAGACGATGACTTCGCCGACGACGACCAGGACGATCGGGACGACATGATCCCGCAGATCGTTCAGGAAGTCTTCTTGGGGACGAGTATCTATCCGCAAGAGAAGGGGGAACTGCAGTTCGACAGCGGTTACTTCCAAGGGAACGAGTGGCTGAACGACGCCCAGGTTCCTTTCGAGATCGAATATGGCATCACCGATCGCTTCCAGGTCTCGTTCGAGTGCCCGCTCGACGTGGCATCGCCGGAAGACGAATTCGAGCGCGGCGTGAACGCGATCGAGATGGGGGTCTACTACAACTTCTACAACAACCCGCACATTCGCCGCGCGTTTGGTGTTGGTTACGACATTGAAGTCGCAACCGAACTGGATGACGAAGGGAACCGTCTGTGGGTGCATTCGCCCTACGTGGTCGGTTATCAAGAGTTCGGCCCGGTCGCGCTGAATGTGACAGGACGTTTGGAAGTGGGGAATACGCAGGAAGAAACCGAAGTGGCCGGCAACGTCGCCTTCTCGGCCTTCACCGAGATGGGCAACTGGGTGCCGATGCTGGAACTGGGACTGCAGTGGGAAGAAGAAAAGAAACCAATCGTGCTGGCTCCAGGTTTGTTCTGGAAGCCCAGCCGCGGCATGCAACTAGGAGCTTCACTACCAATTGGCCTGAACGACGACGCCCCTCATATCGGAGTCTTCGCGCTGATGGTGCTGGAGTTTGGGGGAAACGATGACTAACGATCCAGTGCCTGCGGAAAACCTGTTCCACCAGGCCATTCAAGACACGGCTGCCGGCGAAAGTTTCCGACGCAAGATGTGGACCGACCTGATCGTGCTGTCGCTTGTGGGCGTGTTCGTGCTGGGCGTGTGTATCTGGTTCGATGTCTTTGAAGCCGTGGCTGAGCTAAGCAGGGCCCACGACAACTGGGAAGTTGATGAGATCGTCATCGCGATGAATGTCTTCGCGATGGTCGGCTTCATCTTCTTCATTCGCCGTTACCGCGAATCGCTGAAACTGCTGAAAGAACGCAACCAGATGTTGTCCGACTTGATCTATGCCCAGAAGACGATCGAGCTCGACAAAATCAACCTCCGCAACGCGGCCCTCAGCGACTTTTTGACCGGCTTGCCGAACCGGGCCTGGCTGTTGGAATATCTCGAGCGTTACGCGCTCAGCAGCCATTCGACTATTCTGGTCTTCTACGATATTGACGGGTTCAAGCAGGCCAATGACCTGCACGGCCATAATGTGGGCGACGAACTGCTCCGCGAGATCGGGCGACGCTCGTTGGAAGTGTTCGGCTTGCCAGGCGGCTTGCCCACGCTGGAATCGACCCGCGCGGTCGCGCGGCTGGGCGGCGACGAGTTCGTGGCCGTGATCCGCGACATCGACGACATCGAAAAGATCCGTTCGCTGGTCAGCCAGTTGGAAACGGCCCTCAGTCTGCCGTATTACCTGCAAGGTGCCAACATTTCGGCAACCGCCAGCATTGGCGTGGTGCTGCAAGGCGATCTGTCGGAAGGAACCGAGAAGCTGCTCGCCGACGCCGATGCCGCCATGTACCAGGCCAAGTCGGAAGGGCGTGGCCGCACGAAATACTTCGAGCCAACCATGCGCGAACGCCTGACCCGACGCGCACGCTTGAGTGCAGACCTTCGCGACGCGATCCGTTTCAACCAACTGCATGTCTTCTATCACCCGATCTTGTCGCTCAACACCGGGCGACTGGAAGGTGCCGAAGCGCTGCTCCGCTGGACTCATCCGATCATGGGCCCGATCAGCCCGGCCGAGTTCGTTCCGATCGCGGAAGACACCGAACTGATCTTCGACCTGGGAACGTGGGTGCTGCAGGAATCGTTGCACCAGATGGCTTCGTGGATCAAAGACCATCCTCACACCGCACCAGAACTGATCAGCGTGAATGTGTCGCGTAAGCAGTTCTCTGATCCGCATATGATCGAGAAGTTCCGCACGATCATCGAATCGTCCGACGTTCCCACCGAACGGATTCAACTGGAAATCACTGAGGACTTGGGCGACAAAGACATGGAGCTGGTCATCGATCGGATGCACCGGTTGAAGCAGATGGGGGTGAAGATCGCCATCGACGACTTCGGCACCGGCACGTCGACCTTCGCCGCGATCGAAAGCTTTCCGATCGACACGATCAAGCTCGACATGTCGCTGGTCTCGCGCATCGTGAACTCGTTCGACCGTGCCGCCATCGTCCACTCGCTGGCGATCCTGGTCCGCAACTTGAACGTGAAGATGGTGGCCGAAGGGGTCGAAGTGCCCCAGCAGATTTCCGTGCTGCAAGAGCTCGGCTGCCACTCGGCCCAGGGCTACTACTTCTCGAAACCACTCTCGGCCGCAGACTTCGAAGCCCAATTCGAACTGTTCACCAGCAGCTCCTTCACCGTCGAAGGCTACCTCAGCTTCCCCAGCCCCTGGAAAGAACGCCTGGCCGCCTTCAAAGAACTGAACGGGGTCTAAACGAAAAGTGCCCGCGGACCAAACGTCGCGGGCATCTTCGCAGGCGACTCTCATGCCACGAGATGGCATGAGGTTCGATCGTGATCGGTGATTAACGTTCCGGCTTGGCCGCTACTGTAGCGTCGGCTTACGCGAGCCATCATCTGGCCTGTTTCCAGGTCTTCTTACTGCTCGACGACATCGCAACCATCCAGCATCGGCCCATGCTCGAGTTGACCGCGCCAGACCGTTATCGCGATCCTCGCCAATGCTGGCCTGATTCTCTTCGTTGATCGCTGGAGCGAGTCGCTTTCGGCATCGCGGTGCTGGGGCGGAGCGGTCACACCCCAGCCTATCTGGCTAGTTAATGCGGGGGCTGGCGGTTACCTCGTAGTGGCTGTTTGTTGGGGTGTTACTGAGAATTTTTGCGAAAATGACAGTCATTTTTACATGCCGCTAAGGTCGCAAAGGGGGGTGTTTGTGGGATCCAGTATCCCGCAATGGGCCATTAATGGCGATCCAAGTATGAATATACGCCATTGGTGGGATGTCAAAAAACAATCAAATAGAGAATTATTACGTCCCTGGTCGGTGTCTCGGCGCAAATTCGTACCTCTGCCGGTCAGTTCATACTTCCTTTTCTTCTCGTGCTGGAGAGTTCTCATGTCTACTTTCGGATCGGGTCGTCGATTGCGTGGTTTTACGCTCGTCGAGCTTCTCGTCGTGATTGCCATCATTGGTGTTTTGATCGCGTTGTTGCTGCCGGCCGTTCAACAGGCCCGCGAAGCTGCTCGCCGTATGCAGTGCACCAATAACCTAAAGCAGATGGGTCTGGCGATCCACAACTTCCACGATACCTATGGCAAGATGGCTCCGATGAGCACGGAGGACTGGGGGGACGAGAACATTCATGGCAACTGGGGCTGGGGCGTGCTGCTGATGCCGTTCCTGGAACTGTCGAACACGGTCGAAGCCTTGGACCCGACCGCTGGTAACAGCTGGAACAAGAACTGGGGTTACAAGACGAGCGGCAATCGCCTGCACGATGCCGTTACCAACTCGACCCTGCTCAACGTCCTCCAGACGCCTGTCTCCGCGTTCATGTGCCCATCGACGGCTGGCCCGGAACTGAACGACATGAAGCCGATCCCTTATAGCAGCGGCAGCGGTACGACGTACCTGGCCCGTGCGGACTATGTGGTGGTGAACGATGCCGACACGATCAATCGTGGTGACGTCGCTTCGAACACCTGGCCGGATGGTTCGTGGGTTTGGACCCGTTACACGCCACCGATGACCTTCGCCAGCATTTCGGATGGTTTGTCCAACACGCTCTTCATGGGCGAACGTTGCTACCAGCTGGGTGGCGAAAAGATCGGCAGTGGTGTCGTCTGGGGCCATGCCGGTAACGAAACGGGCGGCGGGGCTTCGGCGGCTCAGACCGGCTTCTTCTACGTCGCCGGCGCCGGCTACTATCCGATCAACTCGACCAACGGTGGCAGCAGCAACGGTCATCGCCAAGGGTTCGCCTCGAACCATCCTGGCGGTGCCAACTTCGTGCTCGGGGATGGCTCGGTCCGATTCATTCCTGAAACGATCGACCATAACACCGACGACGCTCCGAACAGCACCTTCGAGTACCTGTTGCAGCGTGACGACGGTCAGGTCGTCGGCAGCTTCTAATTGCGGAATCGTTCTCTTGCCGCTTCACGCCGGGAATCACTCTGCGTGAAGCGTGGGGGAGAACGCCTCGGCCACTGGCCTTATTGCACCTATCGATTCAGAAGGCATCGAACCCCATTATGTATATTCAACCCAAGAATCAGTTGCTGGCCGCCGCGGTCATGCTTTCGCTCTCGGCCGTGATCGGCTGTGGAGCCTCCAGCGAACATGGTCACGTCACCGGCGTGGTGAAGATCAACGGCAGCCCGGTCGAAGGGGCCGACATCACGTTTTCACCGGCCGAAGGTGGACGCTCGGCACTTGCCACGACCCAAGCCGACGGCAGCTATGAACTGAACTACACGCCTGGCGTGAAGGGGGCCAAGGTGGGCGTCAACAAGGTGCGAATCACCACCTACATTGCACCACGCTTGGACGACAATCGCCGCGTGACCGATCCTGGCAAGCCAGAACGCTTCCCGCCAGAATACGCCAGCGGCCGAGAAATCACGGTCGAAGTCAAACCAGGCGAGAACCCGATCGACTTCGATATCCCCGCCGACAAAGACAAATACCCACCGCAAGATGGCTAGTCGTCGGCCTGGTTATCAAACCAGCACGGGGACCAGGGACGTTTCCACCGGAAACGACCCTGGTCCCATTTTTTATGCGCCGATGGTAGAACAACGTCTGCTTTGCCTGGAACTGTTTCGGAAGGACTTGCGACGTTGTTGCCTCGATTGATTGTGTTCGATCTCGATTTCACGCTATGGGACTGCGGCGGTACGTGGTGCGATTGTCTCAACCCGCCGTTTCGCCAGCAGCACGATCGAATTGTCGATCGCACCGGTCGGCATGTTCGGTTGTACGGCGATGTCGAAGCGATCCTGGCTTATTGCGATCAACATGAAATCACGATGGGGCTGGCCTCGCGAACCGAGCAGCCGCGCTGGGCGAGCGAGCTTCTCGACATGCTCGACATTACACACCGCTTTCCCTTCGCCGAGATCTATCCGTCATCGAAGCTGCGGCACTTCGCGGCGCTGCAGAAAGCGACCGGCTGGGACTACGCGTCGATGCTCTTCTTCGACGACGAAATGCGAAACATCCGCGAGGTGGGGGAACTGGGCGTGACCAGTATTTACGTTCGCGATGGGATGTCGAGCGAGCTGTTTCACGACAGCTTGCAGCAGTTTGCCGACACCAGCCGCGATGCCTAGAAGTTCGCGTACCAGGCCCTCGTAAAGCCTTGGATGAAGCCATACACGAAGCCGCCCATGAAGATCAGCCAGTAGAGACAGCCGATCATTCCCAGCAGCAGCACAAACAGATAGCCGCCGCGAAACTTCTGTCGCAGTTCCTGCCAACAGGCGATCGTGCCGGGCAGGATCAACGCGGCGAACGAAGCATGCAGCAGCGTCACATCGAACAGCAGCGACAACAGCGTGTAAAAGCCGAACAGCGTCGGGATCAACTGCAACCGGCCGATGACCATGCCTGACAATCCGAGCAGCGTGATGGCAATCGCTGGCAGTCGCCGCGTAGGTGACGGCGCAATTCCTTCCACCAGTTGCGGCGAGGTATCGGTCGTTGGTGAATGGAAAGGATTGATTTCATTCATCGGCGTGGTCTAAGGCTGCCCGGCAGGGAAAGGAAAGCCCCCGAAGGCATCAACCTTGGGGGCTTCCTCTAGGTTAGCAAGAATCGGTCAGGATTACTCGGCCGGCCCTTGCACGCGGATCGTGGTGCTTAAGTGAAACGGAACCGTGTCGTGAGCATAAATGACTTCCGCATACGACGCCGTGTAGCCACTTTCCGGCTGCGGCAGATCGACGGTCGCCACGCCAGCGCTGTCTCGTGTGAGAGGCGTGCTGGTCCACTTCGCTTTGCGGAAGTCGCGGGTCGGGGACTGGGCTGTCCACAGGTGCACGGCCGCGGCCTTCTCGCCAGGATTGACGGTAAGCTTCAACGGAACATCGCCGCCGGGGGTGATGTAATCCCAAGCCAGGTTGGGCAATGCCTTCTGGCCGTCGACATCGCGGCACAATGCACGCAGGCTGCCGAAGACGCGTCGCCAGTCGTTCGCCAGGTCGTGGTCTGCGTTGGGAACGTAGACGATGTACTTCTTGCCTTCCAGATCGTTCCAATACAAGTTCAGCGAATCGACTGTCCAATAGGCGTCGTTGGTCCCCAGGAAAATCAGCTTCGGCTGCTGGATCTGATCGCGATAGAAATAGGGATCGACAATCCGCCGCAGGTCCGCCCCTTCATCCGACAGCATCCGCTCTTGCAGGTTGCGTTCGGTGTAGTCGTGAATGCGGTTTGAAAGTTCGCCATACGATTTCTGCTGATGCTGAAGCTGCGCCTTCATGTTCAGCGTATCGATCACCATTGGGGCGAGTCCTTCCACGCGCGGATCGACCGCCGAAACAAGCCAGGTCGTCCAGCCGCGCTTCGAGGCCCCGGTGACGGTGAAGCCATCGATCTTCATATTAAGGTCTTGCGCGGCGAACTCTTGCATTGCGTCCATGCCGCGGACGGCGCTTTTGACCATGGGCAGCAGCAGCGGCCAGTCGCTTTCGCCGGTCTTCAGGTATTGATCGAAGGTCAACGCAATGATCGCGTCTTCTTTTTTTCCGTCGAAGATCGGTTGCTGTGGAACGTTCAGCAGAATCCCGATCGGGCGACCGACTTGCTGAGCATAGGTCGACAGCAGCCGGGCTTCCTTCGGGATCGAGCTCTCACCTTCGGCGATGGGTTCGGCGTATTCGTCTTTCCACGAACCGCCTGCGATCACCAGGACCGCGCTAGTTTCTTTCGGCACCCCTTCGGGCAAGATCACAAACAGACGATGCTTCCAGACAATATCGCGCCAGGTTTGCGAAGTGAGCGTCAGTTCGGTAACGTCGCAGGTACCGATCTTCTCGTGATGACGGACCTTCCAGCCATAGCTGTCGTCCGCCTTGGCGACGTAGGTGGCCAGCGCGTCGGCAGGTTCGACAGCCGATGCCGGACGTGGGACAATAGCGACAGCCAGCAGCAAACAAAAACTGGCAAGCAGGCGTTGAGTATTCAAGGGAGAAAGCTCCTGATGGGGAAGAGGGGGTTGGGCAGTCGCGCCGCGTAAGGGCCAAGGCAAGTTCTTTTCACTTACTACCGCCAAGGGCAATGAGTTTCAATTTAGATTCGCTCCTTAAGGCGGCGACCACCAACGGGGCCCATTCTCTGGCATTGCCAGACCGGAATCAAGCAATTCGATTTCACCCGATTTTCGCCAAGCAAATGGCCCTGGAAACGAATAACCATCACACATGTCAACTTGGAAATTATTTGTGGAATGGATAGGCCGGAAATGGACATCGTCGCCGTAAGCTGCCAGCATTGCGGGGCGTCTTTAAAAGTCCCCATGGGAACGGTGCATTTGACCTGTGGTCAGTGCGGAACGCCTTTGCTGGTCCAGTATCAGGGACAATCGATCTTCACGCAGCGTCAAGACGCCAGTGATGACTCGGCCGCGAACGTGCAACAGCAACTTCACGATTTGCGCACCGAAGCCGAAATCGCGCGGCTGGATACCGCTTGGCAGGCGAAACGTGAGTCTCTCAAGATTAACTACGGCCATTGGGGGCGTGGTGCGCCGCGTCATGAGTTCGCGGTGCTTGTCGCGGTCGTAAGCCTGGGCATCGCCGGGCTGTTTGGGGCTGCTGGGGAAAACGCTGCCATGGTGATCTTTGGATTGCTCGGGTTGTTGAGCGCGGTCATGACGAGTGTCCAGGCAAGCCGCTATCAAAAGGCCGAAGCGAAGTACCTGAAAGAGCGTCAAGCGTTGAGCCCCAATGAGATGTCAGCAAAGCACATCAACGACCCTCGCAGTGGTTACCATTTTTAGTAAGAGGTCGCCAACGGAGTGTTGGCGCGAGAAAGGATAAGACGTCGATGGACATGGTTGCGGTTAGTTGCCAGAACTGCGGGGCTCCACTGGATGTTCCCGCAGAGTTAAAGCACGTTACGTGCGGCCATTGCGGGACGGCGCTCGTTGTTCGGCATTCCGGATCGGTGCTATTTACAGAAACGGTTCGGCAACTCGAGAAGCATGCCCAAACCATGCAGGTCGAAATCCGGCAGTTGCAGATCCAGCAAGAAATTGAAAGGCTGGATCGCGAGTGGGTCGACATCGAGGATCATCATCGCCTCCCTTCAAAATATGGCCATGGCGATGTGCCTACGTTGGAATTGGCAATCCTCATCTGGATATGCGGTGGTGGGTTCACGATCGCGTGTGCGATCTTTTTCCAGGCACCGCTGTGGCTCATGGCGACCGGTGTCGCAGCGGCGGCTGGCTTGGTCATCAAGCTTCTGGCGGACAGCTACCAACGGGACCGCAAGGATTATCTCGCCAAACGAGATCGACTGGTGGAAGAATCCGAGGCGTTGCTTACTCGCTACCAAAGAAAATAGTCTTCCAATCGTCTTTCATGCTGACGACGGTCCAGCCGTACTTTGGTGCGGCTTCCAGGGCGGTCACCAGTTTGCCGCTCGATGGTGGATGGCTGTCGTAGGCATAGGCCCGCTTCGCATCGGTGTGGTGCACCAGCAGTCCGAAGCTGGGATAAGGATTGTCGATCGTGGTGTACTCGAGCATTTGTTGGTCACCATCCGAATTGCCAAACGCGGCAATCGGTCGGCGGCCGATGAACTGGTGAATACCGACCGGCTTGCCTGCCTTGTCGTCGACAAACATGTGGTCCATCGTCTTCATCAAAACGGGCTTGCCATCGACCAGCTCGAACTTGGTCAGCGTGTTCGTCCCGACGATCTGATTGGTCGGAATCCCATAGATGCGATAGGCGAAGACTCGCATGAAGTCGGCACCGCCGCCGGAGACGATGAACGTTTGAAAGTCGTTTGCCCGCAGGTATCGCAGCAACTCTTGCATCGGCTGATAGGTCATTCCGGCCAGGCTGCGATCGAAGCGAGGATGTCGGAAGGTCTTCACCCAGGCCTTCACAGCCGCGTCGTACTCGGTGGTCGTCATGCCGGCGTGCGTGAGGCCGATGATCTCGACCAGCCCGTCGTAATGCGTACCTTGCAGCAGCTTCTCGAAGTCTCCGGCGAGGGCCGCTTTGACCATTGGCTTCTCGGCCAACGTCGGATCTTGGGCGACCTTTTCTTTGAGTGCGGCCAGCACGTAATAGACCTGCATCGGCAGCGGTGCTTCACACCATAGCGTGCCATCGTTGTCGAAGACTGCGACCCGGTCGTAGATCGGTACGTAGGTATCCGAGTTCTTGTCGGTCACCTTCTCGACAAAGTCAATGATCGACTGCTTGGCAGGCCCTTCGTTCCACGAAGGAAGCGGATCTTCAGCCAGGACCAAACTCGGGATCAGCAGCAGCAAAAGAGTCGCTAGCGTTTTCATGCCGTCATCACTTCCCATGTAAGAACGAGTCGCACCGCCGATCGATCCCGGCGAACCAGTTGAAGTGTACGTCATCGATTCAAGCGACACAACGAAATGCTATTCGACGTGAAAGGATGCGCAAATCAAGAAGCTTATTAAGAATGGATGATGCCTGATCGATTCCATTCCGCGAACTTAACGCCAGCGATTGTCGATGCGGACGATCTCGTCTCGCATGCTGCCAGGCATCCGCTGGTGAACGGCCTCACGTCGCTGCGAAGTGAAGTCGCCCAGCGCGAAGTCTTCCAGAAACGAGACGCCAATCGCGTTGTCGAGCGAATCGTCGGCGTTAACTAACGCATCGGCCAGAAAGCGGCAGTAACGCTCGACATCCCACCCGCGACCTTCGTCCATCGCCCGCTCGACGCAGCGGCGAAAGGCGGCGACTTCCAGATGCAGGAGGCCCTGATCGATCTCGCCGAAGGTCTCGGCCACTTCTGGAAATTGTGCCTCGATCGCCTGAATGAACGCGTCGCGGTTGAGTCGTTTCGAGGGGCTCATGCTGGATCGGGAATTGCTAGAGGTTTGGGGCAGAATCAGGTTACCGTTCGGGGCGAAGCGAGGCAACGTGAACCGAGGAAATGCGAAAGTCTGCGTCCGGATGCTTTCTGGTGGCGTCGGCGATTTTCAATCCTTATGATGAGCCGGTTGGAACCTGTCTCGCGCTTCGCCCGTTTGCACATCTCGGTTGAGGGAACAGATCGATGACTCTTCGTTTGCACTGGCGGCTTGGACTGATGGTTTCGGTTTGCCTGATAGGCTGCTCGACGGATAAAGCCGACCCGGTTGCCCAGGCCAACCCTGACCAGACTTCCTCCGAGAGCCCCGCCGATGCGAAGCCGAAAGGAGTGAAGACGATGTCGTTGAACGAGAAGCCAACCACCAAGCCGGCCGAGACCCCTGCGGAAACTCCGGCGGCGGAAACGCCCAGCGAACCAGCGACGCCTGAGCCTGAGATGAGACCGGAAACCCCGGTCGCCGAAGAGCCTGCCACGCCCGAGCCGATGGAGATGAAACCGGAAACGCCGATGCCATCTGCCGCCGAACCGGCCGACACCAAGCCCAGCGAGGAAAAGCCAGCCGTGGCAAAACCTGCCACGACGGTCGCTGCCAAGATCCCGCCGCTGCAGTTGAATCTGACACCGGTCCAGAAGCTGATGTTCGCGGTTCGCGAGCGTCCTTGGGATAAAGAGCCGCTGCTCGCCTTGGCCGCAGGGGTCGAGAAAGACGATCCCGGTCTCGCCGAACTGATTCGGATCAATGTCGAGAACACCAACCAGCAGATCTACAGCAACCCAGAACTGCGGGCAAAGACCACCGCGCTGAGCCAGGCTTCAAGTCCCGGCTGGAGCGAAGGGATGGCACCCCTGGTCGAGCACAAGAATGCGTTGGATTCGTACGAACTGGGCATGCTTCAAGAGATCAATCTGACCGAGCCGGTCGACGAAGATATCGACCTGATCATCGCCCAGAATCCGGAGGTTCGCGCCGTCTTCCTTTCCTCGCCGAAGCTGACGATGGCAGGCTGGGATAAAGTGATCGCGTTGCCTCAGCTCGATCAGTTGAGTTTCGATGGCGAGGTCGAGCTGACGCCGGAACTGCTGGGCAAGTTCGAGCAGCTTGCTCCGTGGGCTCGCATCAACTTCTGGATCGATGGCGACTACGATCGCGAAGCAGTCGCCGCGATGAATGCCCGCCGCTATGGCCGGTTCAACGATTTGAACGAAGAGCAAAAATTGATGGCCTGCGAACGCTTTCTGCGAACGTTCGAGTACACCGGCGAGCTGGGCGAACCGATCGATTTCGTCAGCATGAGTCAGTCCGGCGTGGTCGACATGGAGCTGGCCTTTCTCGCCGCGAAGCCAGGCCTGAAAGGAGTCGATATCAGCGAGGCCGACGTCACGACCAAGGGAATCGAAAACCTTGCCGGAGCGACCGACCTGGAGTTCCTCAGCCTGATGGATACCCGCGTCGATTCGATTGCGTCGCTCAAAGGATTGACCAAGCTGAAGAACCTGAGTCTTTATCCCACGTACGATGTCGAGATGGGGGATGACGGCCTGGAAGGGCTCGAGAACTTCAAGCAGCTTGAAGATTTGTATCTGACCGACGAAGCGGCAGGAGAGAAGACGGTCCGTCGCCTGGCAGGCATGACCAAAATGAAGAAGCTGGACCTCTCCACCGGCAAAGTCGAAGACCCCGAAGCGTACGCTGTGCTGGCCGATATGAACGACCTGGAGACGTTGTCGATTCATTCAGGCGGGCTCGATTCTTCGGTGCTGAAGTACCTGGAAGGGAAAGACAAGTTGACGCTGGTCAACCTGTCGATTGATCAGGGATCGCCTGAACCGTTCCAGGTATTGGCCAAACTGAAGAACGTCAAGCGGCTTTACTTGAGCGGCGATGGTGTCACCGACGAAGCGATCGCGAACCTCGCTCCGATGACGCAGCTCAGCGTGTTGATGGCTCAGGGCTCGGCGGTGACGCCGGAAGGTGCCAAGGCGTTGGTGGCCAAGATGCCGAACATGACCGTCATCCTGGACGAGGCGGTGGTGAAGACACCGGTCGAGAAGTATGTCTTCCAGCGGCACAAGCTGCGTGACAATATTTCGATCAGCTATCCTTCCGAGTGGCCGGTGACCAGCGATGTCGAAGGCGACTTCTTCCTGAAGGAATCGGGCTGGGATCAGATCGGAAGTTGGTCTGGCGATGTCGGGCCGGTTGAAATTCGGTTCTTTGATTGGTACGCCGACGAATCGGCCGAAGATGCCGTGAAGGGCATCATCGAGAACAACAGCCACGCCGATCCCAAGGTTCTCAAGCGAGACGTCGTGAAGGTTGCCGGCTTCGAGAAGATGGCTTCGTGCATCTTCGAGAATTCCTTCGGCAAGCACTTCGTGTTCGCAGGCGAGCTGAACGGAAAGACCTATTGCGTGGAAGGAAGTGCCCCGGCCACGCGGTTCGACGAGTTCTATCCGCTGATGGTGAAGGTCGCCGAGTCAATCCGGGTCAGCGACGATCCTCAGCAGCATGCCGACGAGAAAGTCGACGTCCTCGCGAGCGAACTTCAACCCAAGTAACCCAAACGAGAGCCAGGCCTGATGGGCGATCTCAAGTCACCGACACTGATCTATTGGAAGGGGCTTCTGTTCGTCCTGCTCGGGCTGTTTGCCTCGGGCATCTTGCTGGCGAAGGTCGGCGACTGGCAGATCGCGTTGCTATTGGGGCTCGCGATCTGGTCGTTCTGCCGGGCCTATTACTTCGTCTTCTACGTCATTCAGCATTACGTCGACCCAGACTACAAATTCGCCGGGCTGGGTTCCTTTGTGGCGTATCTCTGGGCCCGTTCTCGGGCCACAACCGGGGAATAGGGGGCATCTGCCCCTCGGAGGCACAAGACGCGGTCCCTCGCTATTACCGATTTCGACCCGGTTTAAGGAAAGTTGGCGACCACTGGTTGTTCATCCACACCTGCGCAATTACCATATTGAGCTAAATGAGAGCCAGTATCAATAACGTCGCTAGCTAAATGTCCTACCCCTTGGCAACCAGCCAGCCTCTCGTCAGGCAAGCCACTTGCTGTCTTCATTATTTGCCCCGACTGGGCACATATCTAAGAGCGAGAGAATTCCATGGAAACGCAAGTTTCGACTGCCCGTCGTGGCGGTTTTACGTTGGTTGAATTGTTGGTTGTCATCGCCATCATCGGCGTGCTGATCGCCTTGCTATTGCCGGCCGTCCAACAGGCCCGCGAAGCGGCTCGACGGATGCAGTGCACCAATAATCTGAAGCAGCTGGGCCTGGCGATTCATAACTATCACGACGTGATGGGCTGCGTGCCGCCGATCGGTGGTGCACCGACGCGAAGTGCCTTCGTGGCTTTGTTGCCTTACCTCGAGCAGTCCAACCTCGAGAAACAGTACAACTACAATCAGCCCTGGCATCATGCCGATAACCTTCCGTTGGCAGCCACCGTGCCTGATGCCCTGGTATGCGCTTCGGCCCCCAACGGCGGCGGACAAACCGTTGCTGGTACCGCAACCTCAGACTATGCCTATTTGTATTCGCCATTCAATGCGGCCGATCAATACAATGCGCCTGGCAAATCGTTCTTCATGTGGGGCGATAAGATCAACTTCCGTGACGTGACCGATGGGCTCTCGCATACGATCTGTTTGTTTGAGTCGGCTGGCCGTGCTCATTGGTGGGTGGATGGTCAACAGGAACCAGGTGGGGCAGCGACGCCGCAACTTTACTCGGGCTACTCGACGAACTACGGCGAAGAACGCGAAGCGTGGACTTCCAATGTCCTGGGAACCTACTTTGCACCTGTTTTGGTAACGCCAGCCGCGTCTTCCGGTGACGAACCTACGATCACCTTGTTTGCTGGTTCGCAGGTCATGAACGTGACCAATCTTTACAGCGGTCCTTATTCGTTCCATCCCGGCGGGATCAATATTCTGCTCGGTGATGGCTCGGTACGGTTTCTGCCGGACACGATCAATCTCGACACGCTGTGGGCAATGACCTCTTGTGCCGGAGGCGAAGTCCCGGCCCAGTACTAATCGTCATTCGTCCGCGTCATGCTCAGCCGCAATGCCCTCTCGAACGAATCGTCACAAGAGGGCAGTTGCTGAGTTTCTTGAACGAGTCCCACTGGCAGGATTTCTCCAATTATGCATAGCCGATTATTAATTCCCTCAAAGCTCTTGGTGCTGTTGACCTCGATCGGTCTGATCGGCTGCAGCAGCAAAGAAGCATGGCACACCGACGTGGTGCCGGTCGTTGGCAGCGTGACTGTCAACGGCGAGAATCCCGAAGGGGCCATCATTATGTTTCATCCGGTCAACGGCGATATCGATGCCCGCGCATCGCGTCCTTCAGGCCTGGTGACCGACGATGGTACCTATCAGTTGACCACCTACGAATATGGCGACGGGGCGCCTCCCGGCGACTACGTGTTCACGATCCTTTGGCCACAAGAGCCCAAAATGGGCGGACTTTCGCCTGACCGGATGGGGCGTATCTACGCGACGCCGAAGGCTTCGGACCTGCGTATTACCGTTCCGGCCGAAGGTGGCACGCTCGATCCTGTCGTGATCGAGAAAGTGAAGATCACCATGAAGAAGTCGTCATCCGCAGGCAATGGTGCCCCCGGGCCCGGTCACTAATCGCGCCGTTTCCTTCGCGAAGAGAATCTTCCTATGAAATTGCAATTCCGCCGACTATGGCTGGTGGTGCATCGTTGGTTAGGGCTGACGGCTGGGCTGGTGTTTGTGTTGATTGGTTTGACCGGAAGCCTGTTGGTTTTCGATCATGCCATCGACGAATGGATGCATCCGCAGTTGCTGCTGACCGAAGGGACCGGCGAGCGAAAGTTACTGGCCGAGATCATCGATGCCGCCAACGCTGGTTATCAGGGAGATTCCACCGGAACCAAGTCGGAAGCTTTGGCGGTCGTCCGTCCACGCATCGAGCAAGGGGTCTGGACGGTCTGGTTTAGTGGCGGAACGAAGGAGAAGCCAGAGTTCATCGCGGTCTATGTCGATCCCTATTCGGCGGAAGTCAACGGCCAGCGCGCGTGGGGCACCGATCCGATGGGCATCATCTATCGGCTGCACTTCCGTCTGCTGGCAGGCATGTTCGGCGGACTGGCCGTGGGGATCATCGGCGTCGTGCTGTTGGTTTCGCTGGTCAGCGGCATCGTGCTGTGGTGGCCGCTGCTGAAGGGCGGGCTGCGAGCGGCGCTAGCCATTCGGCGCGGCAGTCGCTTCAACTACGATCTGCACAAAACGGTCGGCATCACGACGGCGCTCTTCCTGCTGGTGATCACGTTCACCGGCGTCTACATGGAATTGCCGTTCATCATCAAGCCGGTGCTGAATCTGGTCTCGGCCGAAACCAAGCCGCCCAAGGACATGAAGTCAGGCGAAGCAAGCGAACGCCAGCCACTGACGGCCGACGAGGCGATTGCGATCGCGCAGAAGCAGTTCCCAGGGGCGAAGTTCGATCACCTTCATCCGCCTGAAGGAGAGGAGGGGGTCTACGAAGTCGCCTTCCGCCAAGAGGGAGAAATCCAAACCTCGTTCGGCCGCAGCCAGGTCTATCTCGACCAATACAGCGGCGAAGTGGTCTACATGCACGCCCCGAATCAGTTCACCGGAACCGACCACTTCGTGGCCTGGCAGTTCCCGCTGCACAATGGCGAAGCACTCGGAATCGTCGGCCGCTGGGGCGTCTTCGTGCTGGGAATTGCCCCGGCCATCCTCTACGTAACCGGCTTCCTCCTCTGGTACCGAGGCCGCAAATCGCGGCAGAAGCAAAAAAATCGTCGGGCGCAAGTGGCGTCTGTTTAAATAGTTAGGGAATGAGGCGCACATTCTCCGCAGGCAAAAGGTTGATATGTAAATAAAAGTCAGGTAGAGTAATTGCGTCGGAGCTAATTCCGGCCTTTTGCCTTCGCTGTGCGTCCTTAGACCAGGACGTGTCCGTCCATCCAGTATTCCAGGGGAAATACGATGAGCCAGAATCAATCGCCGCTGCTTCAACCGTTCGATTTGCGTGGTCTATCGCTTGCCAATCGCGTGGCGATGGCTCCGATGACGCGGGCTCGGTCCGGCAAAGACCGCATCCCGACCGATGTGATGGTCGAATATTATCGACAACGGGCCGGAGCAGGGCTGATCATCACCGAAGGGGTCACGATCTCGCCGCAGGCCAACGGTTGGAGCGAATCGCCCGGCATCTATACGGAAGCGATGACCGAGGGCTGGAAGAAGGTGACCGACGCCGTGCATGGGGAAGGTGGCAAGATCTTCCTGCAGTTGTGGCACACCGGTCGGGCATCCCATAGCAGTTTTCATGATGGTCAGTTGGCGGTCGCGCCGTCGGCCATCATGATCGACGATGGCGAAATGCAGCACACACCCAATGGCAAAGAAGCTCGCGAGGTCCCGCGTGCTTTAGAAACGGATGAAATTCCGGGCGTCGTCGCCGACTATGCTTCCGCAGCTGCCAACGCCAAAGAAGCTGGCTTCGACGGTGTCGAGATTCACTCGGCCAACGGTTACTTGATCGACGAGTTCTTGCAGTCGAAGTCGAACCACCGTACCGATCAGTATGGCGGCAGCATCGAGAACCGCTACCGCTTCCTGGGCGAAGTGGTCGAAGCGGTTGCCAACGCCTGGTCGGCCGATCGAGTTGGCATGCGGCTTTCGCCCAACGGGATTTACAACGGCATGGGATCGCCTGACTATCGCGAGCAGTTTTTGTATGTCGCGAATCAATTAGATCAGTACCCGCTCGCTTACCTGCACGTGATGGATGGCACCGGGTTTGGCTTCCATGAACTGGGCGAGCCGATGACGCTGGGCGAATTCCGCCAGGTGTTCCACGGACCTTTGATGGGCAACGTGGGGTACACGAAAGAGTCAGGGGAAGAAGCGATCGCCAGCGGCGATGCCGACCTGGTCGCTTACGGCCGACCGTTCATCAGCAACCCAGACCTGGTGACCCGCTTTGCCGAAGACGCTCCTTTGAATCCGGAGGCCGACTTCTCGGTTTGGTATTCGCCCACCGGTGCCCAAGGCTACACCGACTTCCCGACCTTGTCGGCAGTCTAAACGACCACGCAAGAGAGAGGCCTGCGATCGAGCTTCCGATCGCGGGCCTTTTCTGTTTCTTGACTGAGTGATCCCAGTTTAGCGGTCCGCTGGAGGCTGAACGGTGATCTGCCAGTGGGACGAATTGCCGGGGACCTCGAAGATTAGCTCTGACTGTTCAGGATCGCTGAACCGGGGATGGATCAGCGGTTGAGCCTGAAAAACGCGGTCACCCCAATCGGCAGGTGGAAGGGACTCGGCATTCTGAATCGATACCTGGTAACGCCCCGGCGGGACGCCGTCGTCGACGTCGAAGGTTCCCAGGGTGAAGCTGCCATCGGGATGGATCAAACCCCAAGACGAGACTTCTGCCTTGGGGTTTCGGTTGTGCAAGACGACCCGGCCGTTGGAAAGGGGCTGGCCATCGGCGAATTTCACTTCGCCTTGAATCGGAACGAGTCCGGTCTTGGAACATGCGATCGAACTTGCCGCCAAACCAAGACAGAGCATCAGACAGCCGCGATGAATCATCGGGTTCACTACCTTCCTGAAACGCGATTAGGGAAGAGAGATCACTTCGCCACGGTTGGCCGTCCCCAGAGCAATCAGCACCGCCGGATCGATGGTGACGCTCAGATTGCGAACCGATCCGTCGGCTGCCAGGAAGTTGCTCACCCCTGGGTGCCAGCTTCCGAGGGCAGGCGCGCTGCTGACGTTCAGTTCTTCTCCTTCCCGGGCCGAGCGTGCCAACCCAAGATTGACCGAACCGGCCAGCCAGTACTCGCCATAGCCACCGCGACCATTGCTGCGATTCCAGAAGATGTAGCCGTCGCGACCTTCGGGACCATGATTGTTCTTGCAGCACTTGTTCATATACTTCGGCGTGACATGTTTCTCGCCGATCACCACGGTGTTACTCAAACCATCGTTCACCCAAGAGAAGTCATCGCGTGGTCGCCAGCCGCGGTTGGGAAAATCGACTGGTGCGCTGACCGGACCGTTCGAGATGTTGATCAGGTTGGTATCGCCAGGAGCCCGAGCGACTCGCAGCGCTTGCTGCTGGGTATCGGGCGAACTCCAGAACAGCCACTTCTGCGGTCCGGCGATGATCACGGCATAGTCGCCGGTCGGAACGTTGTAGTTGTTCACCGCATCGGAAGCCGCGCGGCGCGAAGGACACGCGAAGAGTGAGATGCGTGCCTCCTTCAGCAAATTGAAGTTGAGCGAACTGGCCGCCGCGGCATCGGCACCAATGTGGACAGCGTTGGTACACGCATCGACTCCGCCAGAGGCCTCCATATCAAGCTGATCGGACAAGGTCCGCTGCTCGAGAAAGGGAAGCAAGATTGCCCACAGCGTCAGTCCGGTGTTGCCGGTGGTGGCGGGAGGCATGCCGTTGTAGGCGGCGTGAAAGTTGTGAATTGCCGCTCCGAACTGCTTCTGATGGTTGACGCATTGTGTTCGCCGGGCAGCCTCGCGGGCTTGTTGCACGGCTGGCAGAAGCAACGCGACCAAAACCCCGATGATGGCGATCACCACCAACAGTTCAACAAGCGTAAAGCCTTTCTTTAAAATAGGTTTCGTTGAAATAGAAGTAAGCTGCTGGCCAATATTTTCCCCCATGACGATCGTCTCCTTCCCCTAGTATGTGACGACTGCCAGTTGTGGCGCATATGATCCGAGAGAAGCGAGTCGGCGATCATAAAGGTGGGTATCGCCAAAATCTGCCCCTCGCCAAACCCCTTCGAACAGGCTATTGGTAAATGCCCAGAGGTGCAAGGTTTTTCACGAAGATTCGAAAAATGCTGACAAGAAAGAAAAGAGCCGCCAATAGCGGGGAAGGCTATCGGCGGCTTGGATGAGGGAGATCGGCAGCAGTGTGCGGGACTTACTTCGATTGCAGATCGAAGTTCATATCGTCATTGGCGCCAGGTTTCACTTCGACGGTCAGATCGGACTTTTCGTTGTAGCGAGGCGGAATTTTCTCTTTGGGAGGCCGGGCCGGGCCCCCTTCACCTTGGACAGTGGCGACGGTGATCTTTACGGTGTGCTTACCAACGACCGCCCCTTGTTCGTCGGCCGTATAGTCCAGCACATAGTGGCCACTGGAATCGGTCGTACCGGACGAAAAACGACCTTCTTCCGGATAGAACGAAACGAGCGCGTCGGGTAGCGGGCTACCATCGAGGGTCACTGTGCCGGAGACCGATGCCAGGCCAGAGCCGGAACCGCAGCCGGCCAGGGTCATCAGCGCGAGTGCCGCCAATGGCAAAATGAAAAAACGTTGAAGAAGCGCGGGGGCATATTTCATGGAATTGACTCGTGGGGAAATCCAGAATTAACAAGAAAAAGGGCCGATTCCACGAGGAAATCGGCCCCGGAAGATGGCGACGATTAGTACTCGCCGATCACTTCGCCACCATCGATCGTGCCCAAGGCAGCTTGAACGCGAAGCGGAATGGTCTCTTTCAGCATGACAACGCTCGCGTCGCCACGCAGGAACTGAGCTCCGCCTGGGTGATTGCTGCTGGGGTTATAAGTGGTGTTGCCGTTGATGACGTAGTCGGTGTCGTTCGAAGAACGTTCCATGCGGAGACGAACCTGGAACTGGGCGATGCTGCCGCTGATGGCGCCGCCGTAATCGTTGTGATAGCCGATCCACAACGAACCGGTCGGGCCGTTGGATGGACGTTCGGCACGTTCGGCGACGATGATCGTGTTGCTCAGACCATCGGTGATGTCGCTGAACTGGGTCGACGAGTTGTCGTAGAACGTGGCGTCGCGATCGGTACCGCCGGCGCCGTTGGTGGCAACCGGATCGCTGGCGTTGTAGTACGCGCTGTAGATGCCGATGTAGTTGGACTTGCCGAAGTTGTTGCCACCGGTGCCGCCCAGACGCATGTTCAAACCGTTGCCACGGCTCGAATCGGACGGACAGATGTAGCCCTGCAGAACCGTCTTGGCGAGCGGTGGGTTACCCGTCGAAACCATCTCGGGAACATCTTCCCATGGTTCGTCGAACGCCCCGACGGCGCCAATGCGGTCGTACAAGGCAGACTGCTCGATCTGGGGCAGAATCTGCGTCAGCCAGCACACCTGGTTGCTGGTCACCAGCCCGGGCGGCAATGTCAGGAAGGTGTCGTGATAGTTGTGCAGGGCGATACCGACCTGCTTCAACTGATTGCTGCACGACATACGACGGGCCGCTTCACGAGCCTGTTGTACGGCGGGCAGAAGCAGGGCGATCAGAACTCCGATGATCGCGATCACAACAAGAAGTTCAACGAGCGTGAAGCCGCGGGGCCTCCAAGAACGTTTCATGGCGAGTACCTCAGAATGATGGGGAAACCGAAAGGACTATGGATAAGAAAGCGGGGCTGCCCCTGGTTCAGAGGCACTCCAATCTCCCTTAACGTGCGACGGGCGATTTCCTGACAGGGAAATCAGGAAAATTATTTTCTGAGGACAAAAATGCATTAGATGCGCAGAAAGTTGGTCCCCATATGTCAGGATTTCGCGCCAAAGCCGTTGATATGGGGGACGGGCTGGGTGCGTTCTGTCAGAGAACTTCGAGCTAGGGTTCCTGTGGTTGGTATTCATCCAATAACAAACACCACGATTTTCCGCTTGAAGATATCCAGCAGCATTGATGCGAAATGGTTTTTGATGGTCGAGAGTGACGTAGTACGATGCCTGCTCGAGGCGCGAATTCGATTGACGGTTCCTATCTGGTCGATCGTGCGCGAATCGCAGACGGTCGAAGACATTTTCCAAGAGGTCGTCTTGCGAGCCCTGAAGCAGCACGATCAGTTCACCGACGAAGGTCACTTAATGGCCTGGTCGCGAACGACCGCCAAGAACTTGGCGGTCGACTTTCTGCGGCAACGTGGCAAGTCGCAGGTGATGGATGCCGGTGTGATGGATCGGATCTGGACCATTTCGGACGAAGACTCCCAGGGGCTGAAAGAACGCCAAGATGCCCTGCGGAACTGCTTAAAAACGGTCCCGCCGCGGCAACGCGAGATGATTCGCCTGCGATATGGCGAAGGGTTGAGCTGTGGCGAAGTGGCGACGCGAATCGGTACGACGCTCGATGCCGTCTACAAACGACTTTCCCGCACCCATAGCCAGCTGAGAAAATGCGTCGAAGTGGCTTTACAGGGAGAAACGTCGTGATTCGCGGATATAATACCGACAAACACCCATGGACTGGCATGTCTCCCGTGCCGGCCACTATCAGGGGCTAAGCTGTTGCGATGAACGATGCTGCCCAATCTTCCGACTTGCCAGACGACGATCTGCTCGAGCTGATCGTTCGCTATCACGATGGCCAACTCGACGAGTACGAAATGGTCGCTCTGATGGCGCTTCTCGAGGGAGACGACCGCGCGCTGGCCATCTTCCACGACACGGCGCTTCAGGCCCTCACCATTGCCGAGCATGCCACCGTGGTGGCCGAGCCGAAACCTGCTTCACAGATCTGGCGACTCTCGACGTTATCGTGGCTGGCGTTGGCGGCCAGTGTGGCAGTGGTGGCCGCGATCGCCTGGGCGAGTTGGCAGCCCCCGTACGTCGTTCGCGTCGCCGACTTGGAGGGACAGATCGTCTTGCTCAACCCAGATGGAAGCGAACGCCAACTGCGTCATGGCGATCTGCTGTACGACAATCAGCACATTGCCTCGCGCGACATCGGCAGCTTTGCGACGCTGCTCTTCGCCGACGGCACTTCAATTCAAATCTTCGATCAGACCGAAATCAGTTGCCGCCAAGGGGCTGGCAAAGAGGTCGAGGTATTCCAGGGAAACGTGGTGGCCGATGTTGCTCCCCAGCCGGAAGGACACCCACTGCAAATCATCACGCTCCATTCGATTACCGACGTTCTGGGGACGGTTCTGGCGATTCAAGTCTCGCCGCAACGCACCGATGTCGACGTGCTGGAAGGTAAGGTCCGCGTGGCACGGACAGGCGATAGCAGCACGGTTGACGTGGCAGCCGGCGAAAAGACCGTTGTCTCGCGGAAGGTGCCTTTGTCGAGCCGTCCCCGCAGTCCAGTCGGTAACACGTGGAAGGTGGACTTCGAGAACGGCCTGCCTCGTGAATGGATCAAAGGCATCTGGCTCGATCAACCTTTGCCGGAAGGCTCGAAGGGAGGAGCTCGGGCCGAACAACGTCCCAGCTTTTGGGACCCTGCGGTCACGTGGTACGAGGTGGAATCGTACAACCGCTGGAGTCGCGGGCTATGCATGGTCAACGACGAGTCACGGCTGCAGATGCGGTTTTTCACCGAGCGAGCAGGCTGGATCCAAATGATCCTGTTGACCCGCGATCCGAGCTTCAAACAGTCGGATGTTACCTACGAGTACATCATTCGCAACTACGGCAAGATGAAGGAAGCTGGCTGGCACACGGTCGACATTCCGTTGTCTGAATTTCGACGGACGATCAAAGACCCGAAGATTGGCTACGCCCAGTCGCCGATCAATCCGCCGCGACCAGGACTGGTGATCTTCAAAGTGATTGTCTCGACCCAGCATCGCGACCTCGGGCTGATCGTCGACGAGATGTCGATCACGTCCCCCGGCGACCCACCACCGATAGCCGACGAGCAGGAAGCTGCTTCGTAGGGGTTACCTCCGCCACCTGGCAATCTTCGCGGAATCTCTTTTTTTCACGCAACGCGGCGGCGGCTTGCTCGATGATCTTATTGACCGGCAGGAAACCGAATTCAAGGCATTGATGGCCTGGTTTCAATCCGTGCTCTCCCGGGAGCACACGTCGATAAGGTACAGAGCGATGGCTATTTTCAATATCGGTGAATGGGAAGAAGCAGTACGAACTGCATTGGGACGCGGCGGTCACTTGGTCGCGATGTTGGTTGCATTGGTTCTGGTCGCCACGTACATGACCGGAGGCCAACTGCTGGAGAATCCGGCGAAGCTGATCATTGGCGGGTTCTTCGTCGGAGCTGGCGTCGACATGCTGCTGAGCATGAGTTGGGCCAGCTTTCATCCTCGCCGCATCGAACGCCAGACACGATTTCCTGTCTGAGTTCTCGCCTGCATTTGCCCACCTCTCGCCACCTAGTTTCTTGTGGCAACCTTGCGTCTGCAAACTTCAGGTGGCGACTGCGCGCAGAAAAAAGGGGCGGCGACCCCTGCCAGGTTCGCCACCCCCATCTCATCGTCATGAGAAGTGAACTATCGGATGCCCATACCTTCCGGGATCGAGCCATCTTTCTTCAGGTCGAAGTCGAAATGATGGTTGCTCGAATCGACATTGATTCGCAGCTTCGACTGCTGATTGTATGGAGCCGGCAGGATCGAAACCGTTTCTTCGGTCAGACCACGTTCGATTTGTTCCTGCGTGGGATTCTTAACCTGGACTGTCTTGTGCGCGTGGATCTGAACAGCCATTTCACCCGGAGCCGAGCGGGCATCGATCTGACCATTTTCGATCAGGCCTCCACCCATGCTTCCGCCGTTAACCGGCATGAACGAGATCGACCCATTCTCGATCGGCTGGCCATCCAGGGTCACGGTGCCACTGACATGCAGTAGTCCGTCGTCAGGACCGCAACCGGTCAGCAAAGACAGAAGAGAAAGCGTGGTGACGGCCGCACCAAAGGCACCTAAGCGTAGCGATTTCATGATGAGGGTACTCCGACTATCGCGAGCGAAGTCATGGCGATGCGAAAGAGCATGCCATGACCCAATCGCGGAGGACGTTACAGGCCGATAACTTCGCCACCTTGAGTCGACGTGCGTGCACGCCAGGCCCAGATGTCGATCGTTTCAGGCACGAAGCTAACCGAACCGTCGAAGTTGCTGGCGTTCACACCACCTGGGTGCATGCTGAAAGCGGCGAACGTGGCGGTTCCCCAGTTGTCGCCATTGTTATGGCAAGGAATCTTCTGGAGGTAATCGTCTGGGTTCCAGCAGCGGCGACCACCGTCGACCGAAGCCTTGGTGTTGGGTGTCAGGTAACCGGTGAAACCAGCACCCGATGCGTAGATGCCGGCAGCGTACATGCCCTGCCAGCCGCTGGTGTTCTGGTTCATCGGAACTTCCGAAACCATCACGGTGTTGCTGGTACCGTCGGTAACCGAACCCAGGCCATGGATCTTGGTGCCCATCTGGAAGGCTGAACCACCGTTGTTGTAAGTCCACAGACCGTCCCAGTTGTTGGCGTTTTCCTGACGATAGTTGGTGTTACCCACGCAAACCGCGTAGCTGTAGCGCTGGTGCGACCAGTTCAAGTCGGTGGTCGTTTCGCCCAGGGTGACCTGTTCCGAAGGGCAACTGTAGATGTCCAGCGGCGTGGTGCGGTACAGGCGGTTGTTACCACCGTTGGCACGCACGTTGAAATCGAGCGTGTCGTACATGGCTGGCTGCTCGACGAATGGCAACAGACGGCCGAAGACCGAGATCATGTCGCCGTTCCAGTTGTCGAACCCGAGGTAAGGCAGCTTCTGGAAGGTGTCGTGATAGTTGTGCAGCGCGAGGCCGATGTTCTTCAGGTTGTTCACACACTGGGTGCGACGAGCAGCTTCACGAGCCTGTTGCACGGCAGGTAGCAACAAGGCGATCAAAACACCGATGATGGCAATCACCACCAGCAGTTCGACGAGGGTGAAACCACGGTGTTGGCGGGTATAGGAGCCTTTTCCAATGCGAAGCGACTTCATGAGTAATGCCTTTCACCGCTATGCGGCAAAACGATGAGATTGGGATGAGCGACGGACTTTTTGAGAAGGGATCCGTCAATAAAGGGGCCTACGAAAGTCAATCTTGTAAAAGAGATTTTCCTGTACTTTTTCAGAAAGTGAATGAGAAGCGACGTTTAATTTTTGAGAACCGTTGCTGTTCTTTTCCGGTGCCATCTAAGTGTAAAGGAATCGGCGTCCCGATAGATTGCCGGTTAGCGAAGCTGCCATTCGCATAAAAGTAGGGTGCTCTGTTTGTGACCACCCTTTTTTTGATACGCATTTCGGGGTAGGTAATCGCTCTTAGAAGGGTCGTTTACCGGCAGGTATGCCAACGTAAAACCACCGGATTTCCCGTTTTATGTCGGTGACCGACGCGACTTGAGTAGGGCGGACAACTCGAGATTGAGCTCTGTTTTGCTCGTCGGACGACCAGCTAGCGGTCGAATTATGCGCGCGGAAATAGAACATGACATATGGAAATTGAGGCTCTTTGAGGGGCCTTGTCCCAGGGCTTACGGGACAGTTAGCCAGCTAACTCTTTTGGCATGTCTTTACAGGGAGGATTTTGACCGGGTTTCCCGCAATTCGAACGCGTCGTTGCCAAGTCATTTAAGGGGGGAAGGTGGGTGCCTCAGAAGTGGATTTAAGTCGTTACAGCGATGGAAGTTCCCGTAGCAAGTCACGGATATCTGAAAGGAGAAACTCGACCAACTCAGGCCGAGCGATCATTTGACTTCGATTAGCAGCAACGTAGATAGCTCAGACGCCAAAGCGACCACCGCGAAAAACCAAAGCGGGCGTATCAGCGTCGATCAAGATCCAAATCAACTCAGATATTCGCAAAAGGGCAGGAGAACGAATCATGCCAACCGCTGGTGCAACGCTTGAGGCTCCCAAGAAGACTACGACTTCGTCCACGCGCAAGAAAGCGTCGACACCACGTGCGAACCAGGCCGAAGCGGAATTGCGGCGCGAAATCGCCGTGCTGAAGGCCGAGAACGAAGCGATCAACAAGTCGCAGGCCGTCATCGAGTTCAATCCTGATGGCACGATTATCACGGCCAACGAAAACTTCCTCAACGCGATGGGTTATACCTTGGCGGAAATCCAAGGCCAACATCACCGCATGTTTGTCGATCCAACCGAAGCCCGTTCGATCGAATACCGCGAATTCTGGGATCACCTGAACCATGGTCGTTTTTCGACCGGCATGTATAAGCGAATCGGCAAGGGTGGCAAGGAAATCTGGATTCAGGCTTCGTACAATCCCATCCTGGACGAAGATGGCAAGACCATCAAGGTTGTGAAGTACGCCTCCGACGTGACCCAGCAGAAAATGCAAGCCGCCGATACCGGTGGTCAGATCGCCGCGATCAACAAGGCTCAGGCCGTGATCGAGTTCAACATGGACGGGACGATCATCTCCGCCAACCACAACTTCCTGACGACCATGGGTTATACCCTGGGCGAAATCAAGGGCCAGCATCACCAGATCTTTGTCGAGCCAGATTACGCTCGCAGCCCAGAATACAAGCGTTTCTGGGAAAAGCTGAATCGCGGTGAATTCGATACCGCCGAGTACAAGCGGATTGGTAAGGGTGGCAAGGAAGTTTGGATTCAAGCTTCGTACAACCCGATCCTCGACCTGAATGGCAAGCCATTCAAGGTTGTGAAGTACGCCACCGACGTGACCGCCTCGAAGATGCGGATCGCGGATACGTCTGGCCAGTTGGACGCGATCAGCAAGTCGCAGGCAATCATCGAATTCAGCCTCGATGGCACGATCATCTCGGCCAACGATAACTTTCTGAATGCCCTCGGTTACAGCCTGAAGGACATTCAAGGTCGTCATCACTCGATGTTTGTCGAAAACGACTACGCAGCAAGCGCCGAGTATCGCGAATTTTGGGCGAAGCTCAACCGTGGTGAATTCGACGCCGGCCAATACAAGCGACTGGCCAAGGGTGGCCGCGAGATCTGGATTCAGGCCAGCTACAACCCGATCTTCGATCTCAACGGCAAGCCTTACAAAGTGGTGAAGTACGCCACCGACGTGACCAAGCAGG
The DNA here is from genome assembly GCF_040718835.1 of Bremerella sp. JC817. Taxonomy (NCBI): domain Bacteria; kingdom Pseudomonadati; phylum Planctomycetota; class Planctomycetia; order Pirellulales; family Pirellulaceae; genus Bremerella; species Bremerella sp. JC817. Next base: position 1,095,597 of record NZ_JBFEFG010000280.1, read on the forward strand.
TCCAGATGCGAATGGACATGGCCAACCTGATTGTCAACGTCATGGAAAGTGCCAACCAGTTCAGCGAAAGTGCCGCCACGGTCGCCGAAGGCTCGCAGTCGGTTGCTGAAGGTGCCCAGACCCAAAGTGCCGCAGTCGAAGAAATCAGCGCTTCGGCTCAAGAGCTGACTCGTTCGATCCAAGGTGTTCGCGACCGTGCGAATGAAACCGATCGCCTTGCCGGTCAGACCAGCCAGATCGCCATCGAAGGTGGCCAGGCGGTGATCAAGAGCGGCGAAGCGATGGATCTGATCAAGGCTTCTTCGGAACAGATCGGCGATATCATCCAGGTGATCAGCGAAATCGCCAGCCAGACCAACCTGTTGGCCTTGAACGCTGCGATCGAAGCGGCCCGTGCCGGTGAGCATGGTCTTGGCTTCGCGGTCGTCGCCGACGAAGTTCGCAAGTTGGCGGAACGTGCCAGCGACGCCGCCAAGGACGTTTCGGCCTTGATTAAAGAATCGACCGCTCGTGTTGCTAACGGTGTCGAACTGAGTTCGCAGGCCGGCAATGCCCTGGAAAGGATCGTCGCCGCTGTCGAAACGACTTCGGCCAAGATCGCTGAAATCGCCGCTTCGACCGACGAGCAGATGAGCATGTCGCAGGAAGTGTTCGATACGATCCAGCAGGTCGCTTCGGTCACCGAACAGTCGACCGCTTCCAGCGAAGAAATGGCTGCCAGTGCCGAAGAACTCGGTGCCCAGGCCAAGTCGTTGCGAGACCTGGTCGAAAGCTTCGACATGCACGGCTAATCAGCCGAACCAAGCTATGGGAAGGGCCGAATCCAAGAGTTCGGCCTTTGGGTGGCAGGGGCCCGTCGCGAAGACGGAGGCCCCTTTCGCCGATTCTTGGGGGTGCCTTTGGTGGCAAGACGCTTGGTTGAAGCGTGGCCGGAGGATGGTTATTCTAATCATTGTTTGAATGATTGAGACTTCTGCATCCCCTCAGGAACGTATCTATGGCTTCCGATACTCCCAAAATCCGTTTCGTCATGATTGGTGGTTTTTTGGGGGCTGGCAAAACGACCACGATCGGTCGACTGGCCCAAACCTATCAGGACCAGGGTCTGAAGGTGGGAGTGATCACCAACGATCAGGCTGCCGACCTGGTCGATACGAATCTGTTGCGTTCGCAAGGCTTGCGGGTGGGGGAAGTCGCCGGCGCTTGCTTCTGCTGCAACTTCAACGAACTGACTTCGACCGTCGAAACGCTGTCGGCCGATCAGCGTCCTGATGTTGTCATCGCCGAACCGGTCGGCAGTTGTACCGACCTGGTGGCGACTGTCGTGCAGCCGCTGATGAAGCTGTTCGATGCCGAGTTCGATGTCGCACCGTATGGCGTGATCTTGAAGCCTTCGCATGGGCTACGGATCTTGCGGAAGGAAGCCAACATGGGGTTCTCGCCCAAAGCGGCTTACATCTTCGAGAAGCAGTTGGAAGAGGCCGACTTCTTGATCATCAATCGCATCGACGAGCTGAGCCCGGAACAAATTTCGGAACTGTCCGATCTGCTGGCCAAGTTCGCCCCGGAAACGCCGCTGCTCCGATTGTCGGCCAAGACCGGCGAAGGGATGGATGGCCTGATCCAGATGTTCGAGCAGCGCGGCGCATTCGGGCAGAAGATCCTCGACCTCGACTACGATGTCTACGCGGAAGGCGAGGCGGAACTGGGCTGGCTGAACAGCAGCATGCAGATGACCAGCGGCGAGCCATTCGCCTTGGACGACGTGCTATTGGGGATCGTGGAAGGTCTGCGGGAACGCCTGGCGAGCGACGGTGCCGAGACCGCTCACTTGAAAACAATTGGCCTATGGGAAGGTGCTTATGGTGTCGCGAACCTGGTGAGCAGCGATACGCCAACCGTTCTTTCGTTGCCTTCCAACTGCACCACCAAGGAAGCGAACGTGGTGGTTAACGCCCGGGTCGCAGTCGATCCGGAAACGCTTCGCGACGACGTCCAGGCGATCGTCAATCAGCTGGTCGAGCGGATGGGAATCACGGTCGAATTTCATCAAACGCAAAGCTTCCGCCCAGGTCGCCCGGTGCCAACCCATCGGTTCTCGAATGCCAGCAGCTAGCGGGGTTTGGTCTGCTGGAAGTGGGATCGAGCGAATGTCGCTTGGCGCGACACGATTGTTTGCCTGAGCGACATATTTTCGCCGATTGGAAGGCAAAACGAGGGGATTCGAGGCCGGCGCGCCACTTGCATAGAGGGGGTGCGACCCGTTTTCCCGCACATTTTTGGGGAATCCGGGTCCGCTCGAAATTCTTTGAACGCCTGAAGGGGTGTTCATCCGATTCCTTTAGCAGAAGTGTTCATCACCATGCATCGTAGCTATGATGGCGTGAGCGTTGCCGAAGTCCCCACCCGACCATTGGTACGTCGCGAAGCAGTGACCGCTGAGCAAGAGTCTCCGATTGCATCGAAGGAATTGCTGAAAGGTCAGCGACAGGTCTGGATCGACCACGGCGGAACGCTCTACTGTTTGAAGGCCACGTCCAACGGACGTCTTTACCTAACCAAATAGGGCTCCTGCGGAAATGGGGCTCGCTTCGGGCGTGCCCCCGCACTTCGCGGTCGTGGCAAAGTAATTTTCCATGCAACGACTTGCGACTGCTCAATTTGCCATTCCGATCTCGATCAGCGTGCATATGCTGCTGGTCGGCTTGATGGTCTGGCAACGGGCAGCCGTCTTGCAGCGGATGGAGTTCGCCGGCGAATCGAAAGCAGTCACCATCGCAGCGACGTTCGCTCCGCCGGTACCCTTGAGTGAGCCACAACCGGTTAACATCGTCACCAGCGAGATGGACGCGACCGAAACGACGGTCGAAGTCGCGGCGGAAGCCCTTGTCGCTCGGCAGTCGCTCGATCTGAAGCCGACCCGCAAAGAGGCTGAGATTGTGGTCGCCGAGTTGCAACAGACCCCCCAGGCCCGGCTGGCCAATCGACGGCAATTTCAGCGTCAGCCCGATCCACCCAAACCAAGCACGCAGCCGGTTCCACGGCAGTCTCGACCGATCAAAGTCGCCTCGCTGGCGTCTGCCGTTCCGATCCCCGTCGGCAACGTGAAGAAGACGCCGCCTGACTTCTCGATGAATCCTCCGCCCGACTATCCGGCCGAAGCAAAACGTAACGGCTGGAAGGGGGAAGTCTTGCTGCGGCTGACCATCGCGCTCGATGGCCGCGTCAGCGAAGCGATCGTCGCCAAGAGCAGCGGCTACACCATCTTAGACGACGCAGCCGTCGAGGCCGTTCGTCGCTGGAAAGGGCTTCCGGCCACCGTCGGAGGGCAGCCTGTAGCGGTGGTGCGGTACTTGCCGGTGCGGTTTTCACGGTAAGTTGCTGCGGGTTTGCACCATACCTCTGTCAGCATAACCGGCGCAGAACCTATTGTCTTTCTGACTGGATTACGGGCCTCCGTTCCACGCACGAATCAGTACCCGAAACCCGGCAACTTCTTTAACTGTGTGCGATCTTGCACATGATCAGCAGGTTTACTTGCTTCGGGCCGCAGTGCGGTCTTTATCGGTTTAGCAAGGGCATCCAATGCAATGCAACAAGGTTCTGTTGCGAATCGTCATCGAACTGGTTTTGGTGGTGATCGCGGCAGATATCGTCACTCAATTTCTACTTCCGGAGGTGATCCCAAGCCTGCCGGATTACGCATCGCGTGTCCTGGACATGGCGTCGAGTGCCTTGATCATTGCGCCCTATATCATCTTGCGTGTGCTCTCGCTCTGGAGAAATCCGCCACGCGAAGAAGCCACTCCCGTCGAAAGCAGCATGCGCGACGTCATGCGGCCGATCTTCTTGATCGTGATTCTGGGGGTCGGGCTCACCTCGATTGTCGCGGTTTGGCTCGCTCGCGAAGCCCATCGTCAGGCCGAGTATGAATTCGACGGCCTGGCCGAACGTGTGAAGATCGACGTCACACGTCGTATGACCGAGTTTGAACATGGGCTCAAGGCTTTACGCGGACTGCACGAAGCGAGCGAAGTGCTAACCCTGTCCGAGTTCCGCGACTACTGCAAAGTGGTCGATCCGGTCGCCTGTTTTCCAGGGGCGATGGGCCAGGGGTTTATCCGTCAGGTCCAGAAGGATGAGGTGGGGCCGTTTCTGGAATGGGCTCACGAGAACCTGGGAGGCGATTTCACGATCCGCTCGGCGGGTTCGTTACAAAACACCAGCGACTACCTGGTCATCTGTCATATTGAACCATTGGCCCTCAATCGTCAGGCCTGGGGGTTAGATGTCGGATCCGAAGCGAATCGCCGCGCCGCCGCCGTGAAGGCAAAGAGTTCCGGCTTGCCAACCTTGTCCGCCAAGATTGACCTGGTTCAAGATAACCTCGATCAGAACGGCTTTCTTTACTATCTGGCCGTCTACGAGCAAGGCAAGCCGCTGCGAACGCCCGAAGAGCGGCAGAAGGCCTTCAAAGGCTGGGTCTATATGCCGATCACGTCGGAATTGGCCCTCGATGGGATTGTCTGGTCAGGCGACGGCAAGATCGATATCGAAGTCTTCGACGATCGCGCGGTCGACGATCCAAACGCCCGTTTGTTTGTGGAGCATGGCTATCAATTTGAAGACCACCATGCCAACGCCGACCAATACATGGCGTTGTTCGAGAAAAGCTATTACCTCAGTTTCGGTGGTCGACACTGGACAGTGCTGATTCGCAGCAATCCGAGTTTCGACACCAGCGGAATCTTCATGCGACCCGCGATTACGGTGGCGGTTGGTGGTATTGTGACCTTGTTGCTGGTGATCATGACCTGGAACATGAGTGCGGCCCGTCTGCGGGCAATTCAAATGGCCGAGTCGATGACCACCGACTTGAAGGCGGCCAAGGAAGAAGCCGAGAACGGGGTTCGCCGCTTTACAACAATCTTCAACGGGGTGCCGATCGGCGTGGTCGTGCTAGACGAGCATGGCAACGTGATCGACAGCAACCCGGCCGCGCTCTCGCTGTGGGAAGCGAAGTCGGCGGAACAGATTCGTGGTATGTCGCTGTTGGATCAGGTCGCCTGGAACTCGCGAGTTGACGTCGTTCAAGGTTTGTGCGATGCATTGATCAGTAAACCATCCTGCATCGAATTCGAGATGATGGGGCTACGTGGTACGTGGCGTCGAATCGAATTGCACTCGGTGGTGGCACTCAACACGACCAGTGAAGAAGAAACCATTCAAATATTGACCGTGTTACGCGATGTCACCGAACAGCGTCGTGCCGAAGAAGATCTCCGCGAAGCTCGCATCAAGGCGGAAGAAGCGAACCGTAGTAAGAGCGAATTCCTGGCAAACATGAGCCACGAAATCCGCACGCCAATGACGGCGATCCTCGGTTACACCGACCTGCTGGCCGATCATCAACGCGATCGCGATGCGAACACGGAGACCGGCGAATATATCAGCACGATCCGCCGCAATGGCGAGCACCTGTTGACCATCATTAACGACATTCTCGACCTGTCGAAGATCGAAGCAGGCATGATGACTTTCGAGACGGTCCCGATGCGAATCGATGTGCTCGTTCGCGAAGTGATGGACCTGATGGAAGTCAAAGCGACCGCTAAGGGGCTCACGCTCAACACGATCTTCGAGACGAAGATTCCGATGATCGTCCACAGCGATCCGATTCGACTTCGCCAGATCCTGGTGAACCTGGTTGGCAACGCGATCAAGTTTACCGAGATCGGCCGCGTTCGCCTGCGTGTCAGCTATGCGAAGTCGGACAAGACCATTCGCTTGTCGGTCGAAGACTCTGGCATCGGTATGACCGACGAACAGATCGGCAAGTTGTTCCAAGCCTTCGTCCAAGCCGACAACTCGACCGCGCGGCGCTTCGGTGGTACCGGGCTGGGGCTGCGAATCAGCAAGCGTCTGGCCGAAATGATGGATGGCGACATCACCGTGACTTCAGAACCTGGCGTCGGCAGTGTCTTCTGCTTGTCGCTCATGGTCGACGATGTGCCAGACGATCAATGGATCACCCCTTCGATGGCTCGCGGTCAGAACAATGCGGACGAAGAGGTCGCCAAGAATAAGAGCAAGAAGATCAACTCGACGGCTCTCCAAGGAATGCGGGTCCTGTTGGCGGAAGATGGTCCCGATAACGTCCGTTTGATTTCGTTCCATCTGCGGAAGGCAGGGGCCGAGGTCTTTACGGTCGAGAATGGAAAGCTTGCGATCGAACAGCTTACCGTCGACGGAACCGTCGACGGCGAACTTCGCTCGCCGCCACCCTTCGACGTGCTGCTGACCGACATGCAGATGCCGGTGATGGATGGTTATGAATCGGCAATTCGGCTGCGCGAGAAAGGGTGTCAGATGCCAATCGTGGCCCTGACCGCCCACGCCATGGCAGGCGATTTGCAAAAGTGCCTCGACGCCGGCTGCACCGCCTACACCACCAAGCCGATCGACCGTCATCGACTGATCGAAACGATCCAGCGTTTCCATCCGGCGGCAAAAGAACCGATCGAAATCTAATCGGGGCACGCCGGACACTCGCTTCCAGGCGGTGCCGCTAAATAAGGTGGTGCCAGCACGCTCTGCCGCGTTGTAGACGCCTCCGGCAGGCAGTTAGTAAGCTAAATGCCTGCTTATTGAGATCGTGTCTCTCTTAGGGCAAGCCTTCTGCCAGCCTTCCAGACATGTCATTTTGCCCCCTGAATGTCGAAGGTTTGAACTATGTCTCGCCGTCGCGGTTTTACCCTGGTCGAGCTCTTGGTGGTGATTGCCATCATTGGCATGTTGATCGCCTTGCTTCTCCCCGCTGTGCAACAAGCCCGAGAAGCCGCTCGCCGGATGCAGTGCTCGAATAATCTGCGTCAGATTGGTCTCGGTTTCCAAAACTTCCATGCGGCCCAAGGTTGTTTTCCGAAGGCCATTTCCGATGGAGCGGTACGGCACTATTGGGGTGCCCAGATTCTTCCTTACATGGAACAGTCAGCTCTGGCGGATCTTTACGACTTCACCAAGAAGAACATCGACGTAGAAAACAAAGAAGCCGTTCAGTATCCGGTTTCGTACATGCTTTGCCCGAGCACGCCGGGCGGTCCGCTGCCGCATCCCAAGTTCAAGGCCGGCACCGATGGCTGGCCATCAATCGCCGCCGACTATGCGGGCTCCAGCGGTCCTTGGTCGAATCAATGGGCGTATGTTTCATATCCAGAGCCAGAAGGAGCTTCGGGCTTCTTTGGTGGTTCGTCGAAGCTGAATGAAAAGGGACGTCGGATGCGCGACATCACCGACGGAACCTCGAACTCGGTAGCCATCGTTGAATGTGCCGGTCGCCCTCAGGTTTGGTACAACGGCAAGATGGTTCCTGGAAGTGGGCAAGCCAGCAGTCCCACCAAGGAATACGTCATTCTTTGCAGCTGGGCCGATACCAACATTACGAAGATGAAGGGCTTTACCTTCGACGAAACGCAGGCCGATCCGATCGATCGCTTCGACGACCCAGGCACGAAGATGATCAACGGTGGCAACTATTACGGTATCTACGCGTTTCATCCCTCCGGAGCGAATGTCGCGATGCTCGATGGCTCGGTTCGATTCGTTTCGGAAACGACAAGTTGCGATGTGGTCTGTGCCATGCTGACCATCAATGGTGCTGAAGTCGTCAGCCAGAACTAGATTTAAGCTCTCCCTCCCAGCGAACGCCCCACCATGTTTCGATTGATTCCCCTTTGTGCGGTTGTCTCGTTCTTTCTTAGCCAGCCTCTGCTTGCCCAGGAAGGAACGGCCACGGCCAAACGAACCGTTCGGCCGGAACAGTCCGAGCTTCAGCGGCAAGCTCGGGCCGAAGGTTTGCGGACCGTTTACTCGCAGCCGGCCGACAAGTGGCCTGCACCGCATGTCGATGAAGGGGTGAAGTGGAAAGAGATCGGGCTGCTGCCCGAGGTCGTGCATCCACCTGAAAATCCGCACAGCGACGCGAAAGAAGCACTCGGCAAAGCGTTGTTCTTTGATCCTCGAATCTCTGGCACCGGGCAGATGGCGTGTGCTTCGTGTCACGACCCGGACCTGGCTTGGTCAGATGGTCGCACGACCAGCTTCGGCCACTCGCGAAAGATGCTGGCTCGAAATGCCCCCACGACCCGTTTCGCTGCCCACCAGCAGAACTTTTTCTGGGATGGCCGCGCCGGAACGCTGGAAGAGCAAGCGGTTGCCGTGCTGCTGAATCCAGACGAAATGCACTCGAGCCGCGATCACGTGGTCGAGACCGTCTCGGCAATCACGCCCTACCAGAAGATGTTTGGCGAAGCGTTTGGTGATGAAGAAGTCACGTTAGAACGCGTTGGTCAGGCGATTGCCTGCTTCGAACGAACCGCCGTCAATGGTCGAACTCGGTTCGATGCGTTTCTGAAAGGCAAGCAGGACGCGATGTCCGACTCGGCGATTCGAGGGATGGACTTGTTTCGCCGGGAAGCACGCTGCATGAATTGCCACCATGGGCCGATCTTCAGCGACGGCGAGTTCCACGAAGTGGGGCTCAGTTATTATGGCCGCAAGTACGAAGACCTCGGCCGGTACAACATCACCGGCCTGGCCGAAGATGTCGGTCGCTTCCGCACGCCGCCACTTCGCGATGTGACTGCGACGCAGCCGCTGATGCACAATGGTCTTTTCCATCTGCCAGGCGTGCTAAACATGTACAACGCCGGTATGCCGACCATCAAGCGGAAAGAGCACCAGCAAGACGACGAACTCTTTCCCGCGAAGTCGCCGCTGCTCAAACCGTTGGGTTTGAACAAGCAAGATCTCGCTGATCTCGCCGCGTTTCTCGGTTCGTTAGAAGAACCCAAGCTGCGAGTCCGTCCGCCGGAACTGCCAGGGCTGCATCCAGCACCTTGAGCCAATTGCGACGCCAGAACTCGAAGCAAACGAGTTCTGGTCGGATGAATCAAATTCGCCGGAGAAGGCTGTTAACGTTGCGGAGCCGCTTCGGGTGGTTTCGCACTGGAACCCTCGGCCCGGGCTGGTTCGCCGTGGACATAGCTGTTACAGCCGCCATTGCCGGTGATTCGTAGATTGAACGGCTGCAGGTCTTCTTCGATGCAGAAGCCGGCCGTTTGGTCGGTCACGCTGGCATCGGGTTCGATCTGCCACCACTTACAGTTTTTGCAAAGTCCCCAGTGATTACTCATGGCTCGTCTCCTGTTTTAGACGGAATGAGGCTCGGAATTAGGTAATCATTTAGGTGCACTTTGCGTGCCATTGTTGTTCGAATTAGCACGGCAAGGGGGGGCCTGAATTGCCTCTGGATTGTCAAACGGCCCCTACGAACTTCCCTCCCTTCGAGGTAACCTATTTACCGAGGCGAAGATTAGACATCGAAGTAGAAGGGCGGCATCTGCCATGTATCACGAAGAACACGTACCGGGCCTGAACTTGTTGGTCGAACTTCTCGATCAGGTCGTGCGAGAGCAAGTTGGCGACGCGCTGGCCGAAACGATGGGCCGTATTCGTCGCATGTCGTTAGAGCGTCGGGCCGGTTTGCCAGACGCCGAAGAACGCCTGCTCGCCGAGATCGGACGTATTCCGAAGCAGCAACTCCGTAGCGTGATTCGCTGGCTGAGCCTCTATTTCGACCTGGCCAACCTGGCCGAAGATTACCACCGGGTGCGGATCCTTGACCTGCGTGCCGACGAGGCCGAAGCGGAAGGTTTGCCTCGCAGCGAATCGATTGCCGACGCGGTTCGTCAGTTGGCTGAAAGTGACTGCAGCGCTGCCAAGATGCAAGATTGGCTTGATCGTCTGGCGATCACGCCGGTGTTCACCGCTCATCCGAGCGAAGCGAAGCGTCGTACCACGCGGGAACTTCTGCGTCGGCTACGCGACCATTTGCCATTCCTGGAAGTCGAACCGACCGACGAAGACTTCGATGCCGCATTGAGCGACCTGACGCTGCTATGGCAGACCGACTCTCTCCGTCCGCAGCGTCCCGGCGTGATGGGCGAAGTGGAACGAGGGCTCTTCTTCGCCGAAGCCCTGTGGGACGTCGCTCCGCAGATCTATCGCGAGATGCGAAAGGCATTGGCGCGGTACTTCCCGCACCATCAATTTGAAATCAAACCGTTCCTGACGTTCGGCAGTTGGATCGGTGGCGATCGCGACGGTCATCCGTTCGTCACGGCCAAGGTTACCGAAACGACTTTGGGACTGCTGCGGAAGACCGCCCTGGAACGTCACCTCGCCTATTGCCGCGAACTCAAGAAGACGCTCGTTACGTCCGATCGCCAGGTGGAAGTCACCGGCGAAATTCGCGAGCGCCTGACCAAGGCGACCGAAAGCTGGGAAGAACTGCGAAACCGCCTGGAAGAGATCTCGCCAAGCGAAGTCTATCGCCGCTTCCTGAAGATGATCGAGTTCCGTCTCGAAGCTTCGCTGGGGCAGGTCTTTGTCGAAGGGGACGAGCATGTCGCCTATCACCAGCCGGACGAGCTGACCGAAGAGGTCGAACTGCTGCGGGACAGCATGCTCGAATATGGTGGCCGCCGTGTGGTCGAGCGTTACCTCGACCCGTGGAAAGATCGCCTGCTGACGTTTGGCTTCCACTTCTTCTCGCTTGACATTCGCCAGGATTCGGAAATCCATCGCAATGCCCTCCGCGAAATCTTGTTCGCCGACCTGCCGGCCGAGCAGGAGATCGAAGAATCGGAATGGCTGAAGAAGCTGGCCGACCTGAAACAGGTCCCGGCGATCGATACCGCGAAGCTCAGCGAGATGACGCAGGAAGTGCTGGCCACGTTTGGTGTCTTGGCCGATACGATGGCTCGCGGCGGGCTGCGTCCGTTTGGTGGCTACGTGATCAGTATGACTCACCAGCCAACCGACGTGATCGCTGTGCTGTGGCTGTGGAACTATGTCTGGAATCAAAAGTACCCGGGCAAGCCGCGACCTTACCTGCCGATCTCGCCACTGTTTGAAACGATCGACGACTTGGAGCGTGCTCCGATCATCTTCGAGGCGATGCTGAAGCAGCCGGTTTATCGCGATTACTTGTCGCAGCAGCCACGGCTGGAACAGATGATCATGGTCGGCTATTCCGACAGCACGAAGGATGGTGGTTACCTCACCGCTTCCTGGAAGCTGCACCAGGCTCAAGAACGTCTGGCGGAAGTGGCCGCCAAGCACCATATCGAAATGACGATCTTCCACGGTCGTGGTGGTAGTCTTGGTCGTGGCGGCGGTCCGGCTGCTCGTGGTATTCAGTCGTTGCCACCGCAAGCCGTGGATGGCAAGCTGCGACTGACCGAACAAGGTGAAGTGCTGGCCGAACGGTACGACAACGCCGTGATCGCGCACCGTCACCTGGAACAGCTGACCAACGCCACGCTGCTGGTCAGTGCGTCGACCCCTTCCGACGAAATGGATAACTGGAAGGAAATGACCGAGTCGATGTCGCACGCGGCACTTACCAAGTATCGCGAGCTCGTTTCGCACGACGACTTCCTGAAGTACTTCGATCAGGCCACGCCGATCAGCGAGATCGAAAGCCTGCCGATCGGTTCGCGGCCGGCACGTCGACGGCAACGAAGGTCGCTCAAAGACCTGCGTGCTATTCCGTGGACTTTCGCTTGGACCCAGTCGCGGCAGCTGCTGCCGGCCTGGTATGGCATGGGAACCGGTATCCGTTCATTCGTCGATGCCCATGAAGGGAACTGGGAACCGCTGCAAGAGATGTATCAAGAGTGGCCCGTTTTCCAGGCCATCATCGACAACGCCGAATTGGCGCTGGCCAAGGCTGACATGGACATCGCCCGCGACTACGCCGAACTGGCTGGCGTCGCGACCGACAGCATCTGGGCGCTGATCGATCAAGAGTATCGCTTGACCTGCGGTGCGATCTGTTTGATTCGCCAGCAGCACGAACTGCTCGAGAAGATCGGTTGGTTGAATCGCAGCATTCGCAGCCGTAACCCTTATGTCGATCCTCTCAACCTGATTCAGATTCAACTGATGAAGCAGTCGCGCGAAAACGGTTCGTCCGAAGCGGAAGACGATCAGGATGGTTTGTCGCAGATGGTTCGTCTGACGATTCAAGGGATTGCCGCCGGTCTTCGCTCGACCGGCTAACGGCTGGCGGGGGGAAACGCTAGGAATCTCATTTCGATGGGTTAAACTTACGTTCCTAGCCTCTGACCTTTTCCCACCATCCACCGTTCGATCATGTTTCGCATTCGCCACCTATATCTGTGGGGATGGTTCGCCCTCGCCATTGGTTGTGGTCCCACTGCCGATCTCTCGATTCCGCGGTTGCCGCCCAGGCCTGTGGTATGGCTGAACAATTGGCAGCCGGCCAAGGTCTCTGCCACACGCAGCGAAGCTGATCAGTACCTGCAGAAGGGAGACGCCCTGAAGGGGATGGGAATGTACGACGCGGCCAAGGAGCAATATCTGGCCGCCTCGAATGCTGATCCAGAATTCGCCTTTCCGATGTATCAACTGGCCTGTAACTACGAACTGGCCGGCCAGCATGACGATGCCGTCCTGGCATTCCGCGAAGCGATGGAACGCGGCTTCGACGACTTCCCCACAGCGGTCACCGACGAAGAGCTCGGCCGCATTCGTCGACGAAGCGACTTCCAAAACGACTTGCAAATCATTCGAACGCGCTATCTTGTCGCGGCTCGAAAGCATGTCGGCCAACCGATCGCGGTCCGACCAGAAACCGACAAGCCTCCAGCAGGCTGGCCAGTCATCTTGATGCTGCATGGCTACGGCGATACCCATCTGAATTATCTGGACGAAGCGGAGCGATGGGCTCGGCAAGGGTTCGTGGCGATCGTGGTGCCAGGCAGCTTTCCGACCCACGGCGATACCTTCCAGTGGTCGCTCGATTCGTTCGAGACCACCCACGGCGACTTGCAGGCAATCGTGCATTCGCAGCTCTTGGATGGTGTGGTCGATCTGTCGAAGATCTATCTGCTGGGATTCTCGCAAGGGGCACTCCACGCGATGCTGGTGACCGAGGCCCATGCCGACAAGTACGCCGGCGTCGTCGCGCTGTCGCCCGGCGGAAATATGATCCAGCAACTGGGGCGTCCGTCGCTCGATACGACCAAGGGCGCGGCCCGGATCGTCTTCATTCATGGCGAGCAAGAACCGCACGCCCCGCTGGTCAATATATGGGCGCGCGAATGTGGCAACGCGAAGTGGATGTTCGAGAGCCAGACTCACCCTGGGGGGCACCATTTTCCCGACGATTGGGAGCTACGTGTTCCGGCGATCGCGACCTTTCTATTGAAGTAACCACGCTCGGTTACTTGCTGCTAACAGCGCTGCAACTCGATATGCCTGAGATGTTTGCAGCGATCTCTCCGTTAACAGTTTCGTGCCCGCCTCGCAAGTTGTTCACTGAATTTACAGTGATATTTAATTTTTGGAATTTTTGGTTGTCGTGTGAACATGCCCCTCTTAAGATCGGCAGTGCTCTACCCCTATCGGTGTTTTGTGGTGAAATAAAAATCACTCCTCTATCCCAGGAAATGCCCCATGGTGAGTCTTACCTCTCTTCTCAAGTCGGTATGTGACAATGGCAAATCGAGCCGCTCGGCCAAGTCTCGGCAAGCGGCCCAAAAACGGATGAAGCGGCGGATGAAGTTCGAGTCGGTCGAACAGCGTCAGATGCTCGACGCCGCCGGAATCTTGTACGTCGACCTCGACGCGACCGGCGCTGGCGACGGTTCCGATTGGACCAATGCCTACACCACGCTGGAAGCGGCGTTGTCGCAGGCTTCGTTGACCGAAGGCGCGGATGAAATTCGCGTGGCGGAAGGTGTCTACACGCCGACCAACGGAACCAGCACGGGCCGGCTTTCGACCTATATCGTCGTCGATGGCGTGACGATCAAAGGTGGTTACTCCGCCAACTTGAATAACCCTGAGCAGCGCAACACCAACGTGTTCGTCACGACATTGAGTGGCGATCTGGGCGTGCTGGACGATAACAGCGACAACGCCCATAACGTGCTGACGATTGTTGACGCGGGCGTCGTACTGGATGGTTTAGAAATCGTCGACGGCAACGCGATCGGATCGAACCTGCATAGCAGTGGCGGCGGGATCTACGTCTCAGGTGCCACGCTAACGATCAACGATGTCGACTTCTTGGACAACACCGGTTCGTCGGGTGGCGGCCTGACCGCAAACAACGGAACCGTGTTGACCATCACCAACAGTAACTTCGAGCGCAATCACTCGAACTACGGTGGTGGTATGAACGCCAACAACAGCACGATCGTGCTCGACTCGGTGAACTTCATCGACAACACCTCCGGCGCGTTTGGTGGTGGCCTGATGACCAATCAGACCGACGTCGTCGTGACCAACAGCAACTTCGACGGGAACTCGGCTGCCAACGGTACCGGCGGTGGTGCGTTCCTGTACCGCGGTCAGATGACGATCGACAATGTCGACTTCGAAGACAACTTCGCTCGCTATGGCGGTGGGATCGCGGTGGAGTCGAACACCGGCACGATCATCGACAGCTACTTCGACGGCAACACCGCCACGGCCGAAGGGGGAGCGATCCGTGGTTTGCGAAGCACGACCAACGTCGAGCAGTCGCGGATCTACAGCAACAGCTCCAGCAGCGTCGGTGGTGGTGTCTCGGGACGCGACTCGGTATTCAACATCGATTCGACGCGTTTGATCAACAACACGGCTGTGAACTCTGGCGGCGCGGTGATGATGATCGGCGGGGCTTCGTTCACGATGAACGATTCTCTGGTGCAAGGAAGCGATGCGAATGAAGGTGGTGCGATGACGCTCAACAGCGGCAGCTACCTGGTTGAAAACAGCCGCTTCATCGACAACACCTCACAGTTCCGTGGTGGTGCTATCCTGGTGAACACCGGCGCCGGGCAGATCAATGGCTCGAGGTTTACCGACAACGTCACCGGCGGTTCGGGCGGTGCCTTGGAAATCCGAGGAAGCGGCGGTCTGATCGTTTCGGACTCGCAGTTCCTCCGTAACCAGTCGAACTCGAGCGGCGGTGCCATCAATATGGTTTCGGGCGAACTGCAACTGTTCGACAGTGTGCTGCGGGACAACACCGCTCTCATCCAAGGTGGGGCGGTCGCCATGATGGAACCTCAACCGATCACGATTGCTGGTTCGGTACTGGAAGGGAACACAACCCAGGAAATCGCCGGGGCTGTCTTTATCAATGGTGGCAACTTCACCATCGACGACAGCAGGTTCCAAGACAACAGCACGCCGAACCAGGGCGGGGCGGTCTATGCCATCGGGGGAACTGGTGTCGTAACCGATTCGATCTTTGGTGGAAACTCGGGTCGCTCTGGCGGCGGTATCTTCTTCAGCGGCAACGGCATCACCATCGATGGAACGCGGTTCCAGGAGAACTCCGCGTCGCAAGAAGGGGGCGGTCTGTTTGCTACTGGTCAGGTCCAGCTGACTTATTCGCGGTTCATCGATAACTTCGGCGCCAGCCGAGGCGGCGGTGCCGTGCTGCAAAACGGGAACGCTTACATCAGCGACTCGGTTTTCCAGGGGGGCGTGTCGAACAACAACGCTGGTGGCCTTTTCCTGGGCGGAAACCTCACGACGAATGTCTACGACACCCGCTTCATCGAGAACGATGGTAACCGTGGTGGTGCGGTCTTCGTGGCGGGTTCAACTGCCAACTTCTACGATTCGATCTTCTCGCGGAATACGGCCAACTTCACCGCCGGTTTGCACAACAACTTTGGCAACGTGACGGTGACCGATACACGCTTCATCGATAACATCGCCGATGTCAGCACCGGTGCGTTGATCAACTTCCGTGGAACGACCGTTGTGCGGAACTCGACCTTCACCGGCAACCAGGCCCTGGGGATGAATCCGCAGAACTATTCGTTTACCGTGGGCGTGGGTGGTGCGATTGAAAACGCCGGCCCGGTCGGCACGTTGGAAGTGTACGACTCGGTCCTGCGGAACAACTACGCCGCGACGTACGGCGGTGGTATCCAGATCGGTTCTGGCAGCACGACCATCCTGGAAGGGAATCGCTATGTCGACAACTTCGCCGGTATCCAAGGTGGTGCGGTCAACAGTCGTGGGTATGTTCGCATGACCGACGAGTACTTTGCCCGCAACGAAGCTGGAGAGAAGGGGGGCGCAATCTTCAACGGTGGCGACCTCGCGATTGTCGACAGCTTCTTCAAGAACAACGAAGCAACCGGCACGATGCAGGTAGAAGGTCTCGGCGACGAGATCTACAACACGATCGACTCGTTGTTCGCGATCGATGAAGACACCGTCATCGACGAAGATGGCATCTACCAAGAGGTTTAGTGCCTCGGCAGTTGCTTTCGACAGTTCACTCGAAGGCCAGGTCTCGCACTGCGGGGCTTGGCCTTTTTCTGTAGCGGGGGAGGATCGAATCGCGAGAAAATGCGTGACGTAATGCAAATATCCCGCGACATTGACCTGCGGAAACCATTAAAACATACTGACTAGACCCCCTTCGACTCCAACCTTTCGCTTTGCTTTCCCTGGGAGTGTCCATGATGGCTCACCTTAACCTGGCTCGGATCGTGTTGGCTACGGCCGCGATCTGTCTTTCCGCCCTGGCAACGACGACGCATGCTGCCGAGCGTCCTCCGAACATCGTGTTCATCCTGGCGGACGATCTTGGATACTCCGAACTGGGAAGTTACGGTCAGACCAAAATCAAAACACCTGCGCTCGATCGCCTGGCGAAAGAAGGGATGCGTTTCACCGATTTCTACAGCGGCAATGCCGTCTGCGCTCCGTCGCGCTGCGTGCTGCTGACCGGCAAGCATGGTGGCCACGCCTACATTCGCGACAACGGCGACCCAGGCCAAATGCTTCCCGAAACGAAAGCTTTGGGGGCCGAGTTCCCGGGTCAAAATCCTATCCCGGACGAAGAGCTGACCATCGCCGAGATGCTCAAGCAGAAAGGGTACGCCACCGCTGCGATTGGCAAGTGGGGCCTGGGGCACTTCGGGACGACAGGCGATCCGAACAAGCAAGGCTTCGATTTGTTCTATGGCTTCAACTGTCAGCGTCACGCCCACAATCACTATCCGGAGTACCTCTGGCGCAACCGGGACAAGCAAGTTCAGCCTGGCAACGATCGTACGTTGACAGGGGAAACGTTCTCGCAGGATCAGTTCCGCGACGTGGCGATCGAGTTCATCGAAGCGAACGCCGACAAGCCATTCTTCTTGTACTTGCCCTTCGCGATTCCCCACCTTTCGATCCAGGTGCCGGACGAAGACTTGGCGCAATACGCCGACATGCCAGAGAACGACTACGTTCACAAAGGCTATTTGCAGCATCCCAAGCCGCACGCAGGTTACGCCGCGATGATCACGCACATGGACCGCGACATCGGCATGATCCTCGATTCGATCAAGGCGAAAGGGTTGGACGACAACACGGTGGTGATGTTCAGTTCGGACAATGGCCCGACCTACGACCGCCTGGGTGGCAGCGATTCCGAATTCTTCGAGTCGTCCGCTAACTTCAAAGGGTTGAAGGGAAGCTTGTACGAAGGAGGCATCCGCGTGCCGCTGATCGTGCGTTGGCCTGGCAAGATCAAGCCTGCCACGGTGACGCATCACATCGCCGCGTTCTACGACCTGATGCCGACGGTCGCTCAGATTGCAGACGTGAAAGCTCCGGCCGATATCGACGGCACCAGCTTCTTGCCGACGCTGCTCGGAGAAAAGCAGCCTGAGGCGGATTACATGTACTGGGAGTTCCGGGCTTACGGTGGACAACAGGCCGTACGAATGGGAGATTGGAAAGGGATTCGCCAGAACATGATGAGACCGAAGCGTCCGGGTGCCGGCAAGTTGGAACTGTACAACTTGAAGGACGATCCGAGCGAATCGAATGATGTCGCCGCGTCGCATCCAGAAGTCGTCGCGAAGATGGAAGCGGCGATGAAAGAGGCTCACACGCCTTCGGAACTTTTTCCGATTCCGATGCTCGATAAGGCCAAGTAAGTCCCATGCCGATGTTGCCCCACGAACTAATCTCGATGCCTATGACGGCCTTCGTGCAAGGCATCGGGATTTTCGAGTTGATGATCTTGCTGGCGGTCATCGGCTTCTTCGTGGGGATGGCCATTCTGGCCGTGGTCGTGATTGTTTTGGCGGTGATGGCGGCGTTGAAATCGAAGTGATTGAAACCCCAGTGGCCACGATGCATGAGTCGAAGTCGATCGGTCTTGAGGATAGCCGCAGGATCGAGGGGCGTAAGCCCGCTGCAGTAAGCCGATTCAGGGCGACTTGAGCGAAAATTGCCTGCTAGCGGCGATTTTCCAGGAATTTGCCCTAGGAGCTTCGCGGCCATTTGGTTAGCCTTTGAAAACTTTACAAGTCGGCGATAAGAACCCCTGAGGCTGAACGGATTGACGCCGGGGATCGTATCGAAATCGGCTGTTTGTGCTCCGATGATCCCAACAACCATAGGGAGGCACGACAGCAAAGTCTCAAATTGTTGTCACGAGGCCATTGCATGAAGCGACGGCGTTGTCGGCAACCCAATCGCCTGGAGCCTGCTGATGAGCATGGATGCTCGCGTGATCCGTCACGCTATTGTGACGATGTTCGTGTGGACCGTTCTGTTGACGGTCGCTTCCGCGGCAAGCGTTCGCGGGACTAACTTTCTCGTTACCGCTCAAGATCCTCAACTAGCCCGACAGGTGCTGGAATCGGCCGAGATCTATCGCCGAGACCTGGCCATCGAGTGGTTGGGACGTGAGTTACCTCCCTGGTCGCAGCCTTGTCCCATCACCGTGAAGGTGGGTGGCGGTGCCGGCGGACAGACCAGCTTCGCTTTCCATCAGAACGTTCCATTCAACTGGACGATGGAAATCTTCGGCCCACGCGATCGCATTCTCGATAGCGTGTTGCCTCACGAAATCCTGCATACGATCTTCGCCACGCACTTTGGTTGCCCGCTGCCACGCTGGGCCGACGAAGGGGCCTGCACGACGGTCGAGCACATGTCGGAAAAAGACAAGAACACGCAGTTGCTCTACCGGTTTCTGAAGACCGACCGCGGCATCGCCTTCAACCAGATGTTCGCCATGAGAGAGTATCCGGCCGACATCCTTCCGCTGTATGCCCAGGGCTATTCACTGGCTCGTTTCCTGATCGCTCAGGGTGGCAAGCAAAAGTTCGTCCAATACGTTGGCGAAGGGATGCAGACCAACAACTGGACAAATTCCACCAACAAGTACTACGGTCATCCAAGCCTCAGCAGCCTGCAGATTGCCTGGCTCGATTGGGTTCGCGATGGCTCGAACGAAGGGATGATTGGCGACTACGCTCCGGCTCAGTTGGTCTCGAACACGGGTACCACCGGCGTCGTTCGTGGTCAAAGCCCGGAACCTGCCAGCCGCGAAGTCGCTTCGGCTCAAGGTCAGCAGCCAGCACCACTTCCTTTGACCGGTCCGATCATGCCAGTGGGCTACCAGCAAGATATCGCTCCGCGTGAGCCAGGCGTCAGCGGAGGTTTCTACTCCAACGGTGGTCGTCTTGCTTCTCAGTCGAACGAGCCACGCACTTCGGCCCTGCCGGGTGGCCAACGCGAGATTCGCCAGATCGATGCCATGCCAGTTTCGGCCAGCGGCAAGAGTGCACCGACGTTCTATCTGCCTGGCGGAACGTCGCTGTATCGATAGAACCATTTACCGTCCACACGTGATGAAAACGGCCGCCGAGGGAAACCTGGGCGGCCGTTTTTGCGTTGGTGGTTTGGTGTTCGCGTCGCTTAGCCAGGTGGCCAGCTCATCTTGCGGCCGCCGAGCAGGTGATAATGCAAATGCGGAACTTCCTGGCCGCCACCTTCTTTGCAGTTCACAATCACGCGGTAGCCTTCTTCCAGCCCCAGTTCGCGGGCCAGATTCCGGATGACGATCCACATGTGCCCGATCAAAGCGGCATCGTCGTCGGCCAGGTCGTCGACCGTGGCGATCTCTTTCTTCGGGATGATCAGCACATGGACCGGGGCCTTCGGGACGATGTCTTTGAACGCCATGCAAAGGTCGTCTTCGTAGACAACGTCGGCGGGGATTTCCTGGTCGATGATACGTTTGAAGATGGTCTTTTCCGACATCCTGGTGCCTTTCTCGGGGGATCGAATGGGGAGTTCAGGCTACCAATTCCCAGGTTCGCTTCAAGCTGGCAGGCGAAATTTTCGCACAAGTGGATATCGATGCGAATGGCACCGCAGGGGACGCGCGGCTCAGCAATCCATGGACAACTTTCGACTTACCTTCCATAGAAAAACGTCGATCCACCCCGGCAATCGGATTGCCGCCAACGCTAGCGAGGCAAATAGTGTGAATTCGTGTGAAACCACGTGCCGAAACGGTTACTAGGAGAAGTTGGGAAACGCGGCAAGCTGCGAACTTCCGGCTGGCTCCGATCGGAATTGGAACCGCGCAAGGATGCGCTCGACCAACTCTTCTCTACTTTCGATTTGGACGCATGGGGGAACGCAGGATGCGCTGCCGCGGACTAATGCTGGGAATGCTGCTTTTCGGAGCTGCTCAACCAGTTCTGGCGGAAGACGTTCGTTACGTCGAGCGAGACGGGATTACGTATCGAGAAGTCGTGCAGACTTATACCAAACCAGTCTCGGAAACGACTTATCAAACGCATACCGAAAAGTTCTATCAGGAACGCCTGACGACCGACATTCAGGAATCGCAGCGGGCCTATTACACGCCGGTGACCGAGTATCGCTGGGAAGCGTACACGCCATTCTCGGTCAACCCGTTCGCCCCGCCTCGCGTTGCCTATCGCTGGGTGCCACGCACCCGTTGGGAACAACGTACCGAGACCGTTCGCACGCCGGTGACGCGTCGTGAACTGGTCCCTGCCGAACGCACGGTCTCGCGTCCGGTGACGACGCTGAAGATGGTCGAGCAGCAACAAGTGACCCGTGTCGCGATTGCCCCGCCGGCACCTACGCAGACGAATGTCGCTTCGCGGCAGGCGATCGGTGGTGTCTCGAACCTGCAAGATGGGATGCCACGCGTCGGCCCTTCGGCACCTTCCGCCATGAGCACGCTTCGCCGCTAGATTGCCACGAAGCTAAAAGAAAAGGGGCACTCGCTGGTGCCCCTTCGTGCGTTCTCGCAAGCAACTCGCCGCGAGCATGTAGCTGACAAGCCTTCTGGTGGAAGGCTTAGTTCTCGTCGGCCACCAACTGGTTGGCCGCCGCTTGGAGCTGTGTGAGCTGGCTGGCGATCTCATCTTTGGCCGCCTTGCGTTGATAAAGCTCTTGCAGCTTCTGGGCTTCGTTTTGAACGTGCACGAACGCTTCGGAGCGATCGGAAGCACCTTCCAGCGATTCGATCATCAACGAAAGATTCGCCGGAGCGTTACGAGGCGACTTCTGCGCCGTGGTCACAAACTCTTCGACCTGGCTTCGTACTTGCTGCGCGACTTCCGGATTCGTCGTACCGGCACCTTGCTCGCCGGAAGAGGACAAACAACCAACGCTCGACAGCAACAAGACCATCAAGAGCGAAACGTGGGATAGCTTCATGGGGGACACGACCTTTGGCGTCTGGCGTGATTTCAAGTGGAAAGAAGAAAAACGTCGCGTGCCCGAAGTGGGCTTCGGCACGCGACGCGTTGAGTTCAGAATCCGCGAGGCTTAAGGAAGCGTCGTTGGATTGCCGTCGCTGATGGCCATCGCGTTGGCATAGATGGTCGCGTCGATCGTTTCTGGAACGAACTGGCAACTGGCATCGGCCAGGCACATCACCACGCCGCCAGGATGGAAGCTACGCGCCGCGACGCCTGATTCGGTGCTGCTGTCAGGGTTGCTGTTCTCGCCATAGACCGTGGCGTTGGTCTTGTTGTACGAGTAAGGCGAAGCATCGACGCGCCGCGACGTGTTCGGCGTCATGACGATCGCCCCACCATGATGGTTACGACCACTGAAGGTGGAACCGGTGGCGTAACCCCAAGCACCACGGTCGTCGCCGCCGCTGTTCACCACCATGATCTCGCTCAAGAGGATCGAGTTCGAGGTACCGTCGGTGATGTCACGGAACTTGGCACCATACTGCCCCACGACGCTGAACGGACCCTTCTTGGTCGAATCGTTGTAGTCAGCCATGCGGCACAAGCGACCGGCACCGACATTGACGGCATAGTTCACCTTGGCAAAGCCGGTGAAGTCTTGCGTCAGCAGCGAGGTAACGCTCGGATGGCTCGGGCAAAGGTACGCATCAGGACGTTGACGCGTCACGCGATTGTTGCCGCTGGTCGCGTTGCCGTTACGAGCCAACTGGCGGCTGTCGTATTGATCGTGCAGTGCGTTTTGTTCGATGAAAGGCAAGATCATCACCGCCCAGGTCGCACCCCAGTCGCGATTACGCGACCAAGCGCCGATGGAAGTGTCTTCTTGAACGCCAGCCGTATCCAACACTACGCATGCTGGTGGGAACGACTGGAAGGTGTCGTGATAGTTGTGCATCGCCAGGCCCAATTGCTTCTGCTTGTTGGTGCAAGTCATGCGACGGGCAGCCTCTCGAGCTTGCTGAACGGCAGGCAGGAGCAAGGCAATTAAGACGCCAATGATGGCAATTACCACGAGGAGCTCAACGAGCGTAAATCCACGTTGCTTTGGCATAACATGGTCTCCACGAATCAGATAATGAAGAAAAGAGATAGAAGATCGACCGCGCTGGAGGTTTGCCCGGCGAAAGAAGCCAGGGCAACCGAGGTGGCAAGCAGGCAGGAAGCTCACCACTACTGGATAGTAAAAAGTGCAGGAAAAAGTATAAAACATCCTGGATTTGAATGCAATAAAAAAACGCAGCAACGCTGAGTTCCCTGTTGATGGGGGACGCGGGAACCCTCACCGAATCTTGCCTCTTCCCGAATCGGACCAGATAGTTATTAGTGCGCTACTGCTGTCTGATTCTGCAGACCGGAGGCACCTTCGATCCGCCTTGTCTGCCGGAACTGCACGATGTAGGGACTGTTCGTCCTGTGCCTAAAGAGACTGATGTAACTTCCCATCAGAAAAAGGTTTGTCTTCGCTAGCACTCTGGCCGATACCTGATTCTGTCAAAGGCAATGTAGCCAGTTGGTATTGAGGAGGCATCGATAGATATGGCAAAGAAAGACACATTCCGCGTGGTGACCCGAGGCGCCAATGGCGAGATCCGCATTAAGGATTACGACTCGGCCGAACCACTGTTGAAGATGCACTCGCAGGTAGGTACCGAAGACAGCAGCACCGACCTGGCCCTGCGTGGCATGCCTGTTTTCCGTGGCCTGATTGGGCCGATGCCGGAAGGCAAAGCGATTGTCCGTTACGAATCTCCAGAAGTCTTTGAAACGTTGACCAAGGAATGGGGAGCTGCCAAGCCGAAGCGTCGTCGCCGCCGCACGGCTTCCGCCGAAGCTACCGTCACCGAAAGTTAGTTCCTCGTCGACGTGGGCTGCGTGCCGCCTGGCAGCCGACAAAGACTTCTCTCCAATTCACCCTCCCGGGCGATCCCGCCGAGTTTCCTGTTCTCGGTGGACGCCAAAGCGAGTAGCGCTTCAGCGGGTGGTTGAGAAATGCTAGTCGAGATCTTCTCCAGTTCTGGGTATTGGAGGGTTTCTCTCCTTTGCCCCATTTCTCAACCACCCGGCGCACTCGCCGACTTTCTGGCACTCGAGGGTGCTTTCTGCCACCGCAATCATCGATTTCCCTCTGGATGCGGATTTGAATCTCTGTCTATAATCCGCGGCCATTGTCCCATTAGGGCACATTATTCCGTTCCTCCGAGAAACGCAGCGTCATGCTGGCACGACTGGTACAGGGAAGTCCAGGCCGACAGCACATGGATGTCTTGCTCCGTCCCGCGATTTATAACCTCGCGCTGCGGTGTGTCTTGCTCTGTGCGCTCGTTTTCGCCGTCGCTTCGCCCGCCCAAGCTCAGGCTCAAGGGCCTCCGCCGGTGGAAACCATTCGCAGCACCCTCCGGGTTGCCTGGGGTGGTTCGTCGGAACGCCGTTGGCGAGGAACGCTGGCACTAACTGCTGGCAAAATCCGGCTGGTCAATCTGTTAGGGATGGAAGCCGACGAGGCCCGGGCTGTTCTTTCCTCCCAGGGTCGTGTCGAAATCAATCATCTCACGCCGCGCATCTACGACGGGTTCGACATTCAAATCGAAGCCCCCGCCGGCGCTCAACTCACCATTCAGCTTTCTGGCACCGGAACCGATCAGGCCCAGCCGATCTCGATTCCGATCAGTTCGTTGATGCATCAGCCTTACCAGGACGCGCTCGACGAACAAGGTTCGCGTATCCTCGTGCAGCGTGCCCCAGGCGATACGATCCGCACCGATCTTAATCGCGACCACCTGGTCTTCGCTCCGGAAGAAACATTCCGGGCCACCATCACCGGCTATCGCACCAACTTCCCGCCAGGAACGTCGGTGCAAGTTCTCGTGAAACTGCGTCCGGCCAGGGCAGGGCGATCGATCTGGGAAAAGACCTTCACCACTGCAGTCGACAATCGTGGCGACATCCATCTGGGGGAAGCCATCGATGTGGAAGTTCCCGTCAACGAAGGGGTATACGAGCTGGTGGTGTTGATGACCGAGCAGCGACTGACGAGCCTGGTGTTTGCGTCGAAGCCGACGCATCAGCGGGTTCTGCAGTTTGTGGTGATCGATCCGGAATTAGAATTCACACCGAGTCAGGAAGATCCACGGCCGATCGCGTCGTTCGATCCAACCGCCGCCGACTGGTGGCCTCGCTTGTCGAAGCTCGCTTCGTACAGCTTGTGGCAAAAGTCGAAGACTTCCGAACTGCATAACAACCTGACCAAGACAATCGACCACAACGAACGGAAGTGGCAGCAACTTCAGCCGACCGGTTGGCATGCCTATCCGCTACCGATTGAGGCGATCGGGGCACCTTTGGTGGTCGAGGTCGAATACCCGTCCGATCTGCCGCAAAGCCTGGGGATCAGCATCATCGAACCCGACGCCGCCGGCATGATCACGCCGATCGGGATCGACTCAGGCGTCGAGGTTTCGCCGCCGCAGCCAGGCGACAAACCAGGCGAACTAAAGCATCAACTCGTCTTCTGGCCACGCACTTCCACCCCGATGTTGCTGCTAACCTGTCGCGACAAGGCTTTGCCGTCGACTTATGGTCGGATCAGCGTTCTGGCCGGTCGGCCTAAGTTGGGGCCGCCTGCCTCGCCGCTGGAAACAGCCGCCGCCGCGAATGTGGAAGACGACCGACTGGCGATTGCTTACTGGGACAAGCCACTCTTCTCGAAAGGGTTCGGTGCTCCGGAAGATTTGAACATCGCCTCCAATCGTTCGCTCGAAGATTGGCTTACCTTCCTGGAAGGAAGCAATCGCGTGATCGAACATCTGAAGCGAGTCGGGTTCAACGCCGCTTGCATCAGCATGATGAGCGAAGGTGGTTCGCTGTACCCCAGCCCCCACTTCCGCTCGACGCCGAAGTTCGACAAAGGTTTGTTCTTCGACGATGGACGAGATCCGTTCAAGAAAGATGTTGCCGAGTTGCTCTTCCGTCAGTTCGATCGCGCTAATCTCCGCTTGATTCCGGCGATGGAGTTGAACTCCCCGCTGGTTCGCTTGGAAGAAGGCCGGATCGCTTCGCTCGATCCGAACTACGCCGCTCCGCTGAATCATCTTGGCCAGCCCGCGATCGACCGCACCGGCGTCTCGGCAGGCGAAGGGGCCTACTACAATCCACTCGATGAGGACGTACAACAGGCGATCAGCGACCTGGTGCTCGACTTCGTTTCGCGTTACGGCCATCACCCGTCGTTCTCGGGCTTGGCGTTGAACTTGGACTGCGATGGCTATGCCGTCCTGGCCGGGCCGCAGTGGGGCATGGATAACGCCACGCTGCTTCGCTTCGCCCAGAGTCTGCCGGCGGTGCAGCAGCAGATCTTCGCGAACCTGCCACCCGATTTGAAGACCCGCAGCGACTGGGTACTCGAACAGCAATGGGAGAGCTGGCTCCGCTGGCGTGGCGAACGGATGTTCCAGTTGCATTCTCGCTTGGCAACCATCATGCGAAGTGCCAACTCGAATGCAGTGCTCTACCTGAATACGGCTGGCTGTTTCCATGGGCAACATGCCAAGAAGCGTCTGACGCCAGAACTGCCACGCACGGCGACTTCGACCGATGTTCTGTTGGAACTGGGCATCGACGCGAAACGCTATCGCACACATCCCAACATTTCGCTTCTCGATACCAACTTCGTTCGCCCGCGTGGCAATCCGAAGCGAGGCCGCTGGTACATCAATTACCAGGCAGCCCGTGAAGACGAAGTCTCTTACGCCGACGAAGACAATCGCGGCGTGTTGCATTTTCATGTCCCTGATACGCTGCACGTGGCAGGCTTCGATCAAGCCAAGCCATTTGGTCGCGATGGTAACTTCACTTGGGTTGCCTCCGAGTTCATCGGCAGCGGATCGGACGCACGCAAACCGCTGGTCGAGCATCTGGCGCAAGAGGATGACTTATCGATCTTCTTCGGCGGCTGGACGGTGCCGATGGGACAAGACGCGGCGTTGCACGAGTTCCTGACGATCTACAAGATGCTGCCACGCGGCAACTATCATCGCTTGAACGTTCCTCAATCGCAGCCGCTGGTGATTCGCAAGCTTTCGACCGGATCGGAAACGACGCTGTACTTCGTCAATCCAACTCCGTGGGACTTGAACGCCGCACTAACGGTTCAGTTGCCGAGCGATGGTATCGTCACGCCACTCGCTTCCAGTGAGATCTCGCGCGGGCCTCAACCCAAAGGGGAAGGGCAGTGGAGTATCACGATTCCGGCGTACGGTCTGATTGCCTGTAAGGTCGATGTTTACGACGTCGCGATCACTGGCGCGAAGGTCTACTTGCCGACCGGCGTGATGCGAATCATGCGAGAACGATTGGAAGAGCTGGCCCTACGAGTACGCAGCATTCGCTCGCTGCCACCGGTCGCGCTGCTGGCCAATGGCGACTTCGAGCAACCAGCGACCGATGGTCTAATTCCAGCGTGGACGCTCAGTAATCAGCCCGGCACGGCGGTTGGGATCGAGACGCAGAAGATCTATGAAGGCAATCAGTCGCTCCGGCTGAAGAGTACCGGTCAGGTCGTTTGGGCCCGGAGTGAAGAGATTGAAATCCCGGAAAGCCGCCGGCTGATGCTGAAGATGCATCTGCTGAACGACTCTCCTGGTGCCCAGCCGAATCTGCGAATCGTGCTCGATGGTTACGTCGGCACGCAGAACGTTTATCGCCCGGTCTCGGTCGGCGCCGGCACGCCATTTCCGCTGCAGGCCGAATGGAGCGAGTTCGCCTACCCGGTGCTCGATCTTCCGCCGGAACTGGAAACCGCTAAGATCGGCTTCGACATGATGGGGGACGGCAACGTGCTGGTCGACCGGGTCGAACTGTACGACGTGGCGTTCCGCGACAGCGAGATCAATCAGCTCAACAAACTGGTGACGCTGGCCTATGCTCGCTACCAACAGTCCGAAGTGGGCGATTGTTACCGATTGCTCAATGGCTATTGGGTGAAGTATTTGGAGAAGCACGTCCCGATCGCTCCGGCGTTGGCCCAGCAGCTCGAACAGAATCGAGCCGCCAACGTTGCCCAGCGAAATGCTCCGAAAGAAGAGCCGCCGCCGAAGACCTGGTTCGAGACCTTCCGCAGCTACACGCCGCGCCTGCCTCGCTTCCAATAGGCGTCGCGATCTTGGCTGGCCGATTAAACCTCGGTCAGCAATTCTTCCGGGATCTCAGGCATCAGCTTGCCCTCGCGATAGGCCTGTTCAATGGCCAAGGCCGTCCGCAGTCCTGTTTCGGCGATGTTCTTACAGCGGTCCGCGATGTTGCTCACTTCCCAGCGGTCGTCCGGTTTGACGAACAGCTCGGTCACGATTTGATCGAGATCCAACTGATCAAGCGGCGTTACATCGTCAGGCAGGTGATACCGCAGACTCCAGTGATTCGTGCGGAAGCAACGCTGGTCGCCCAGGCCTGAAAGAACGAACTCGCGCGAATCGTTCAGGCGAACCTGCAGCAGGTTCAAACCATCTTGCGGAGCGACTTCCAGCCCGAACGATTCGACGATCGTTGGCAAGACATCGCCAAGCCGGGCGATTCCCAGACAGCGCGTCAAGCCTTCCACCGCGTCCGGTCGACGCACCAGCAAAGGCACGTGAAGCGTATCGCTATAAAGCCGCACCGGGCCATCTTCGACGCGGCCGATTTGTCCATGCAGTCCCAGCGGATAACCACCGGTCGAGGTCAACACCACCAGCGGCTGCTTGTCGGCGGGAAGCTCTTCGATGGTGGCCAGGATTTCGCCCAGCAACATGTCGAGGACCGTGACCTGACCTGCGTAGGCCTGGGTGATGCCCAGCACATGATCGGAATCGAACTCGCGGTTTTCACGTTCGAAAGGGGGCTGCACGATCTCAGGCGGCGCCGGGTCTTCTTCGTCGGCCAGGTCTTGGCGATAGCTGTACGGTGCGTCCCATGGTCCCAGCATCCCTAGCATGTGAGCCCAGATCACTTCTTCGCGGGCCGGTTCTTCGAGCCAATCCAGCAGCACACTGGCGAAGCGAGCCAGCGTTGTTTCTTCCGCGCTGCCGGCCGCGACTTCGGCGACTTCCGGGAAGGTTTCGACCGAAGCCAAACGGGTCGTATCGCGAAGCACTGCCAGGCGAGGGTCGTCGGTCAGCAAGTGCACCGGAACATCGGCGTCGGCCAATGCTGTCATCAGGCCACTTTCATCCTGCGAGCCTAGCGGATGGGTGCCGCCGAACAGATGTGGATACAACACCAGCGGGTCAGGGCATTCCGAGATGCACTGCTCGAACAGCACCGACTGGCAGGCCCACTGATCGAGCGCTGGCGTATCGAGCCACGAGTTTCCATAGCAGCCGAGAAAACCGGCTCCCCAACCATCGACGACTAAGACCAGTGCACGACGCACAAGCGACCTTCCCAAAAGAAATGGGTACCCCCAGGGTACCCTTAAATTGATCGGTGTTCCTTGCCGCAACTATAGAGGTGCGGGGCTATTTGGAAAAGTCGGGGCGGCGAATCGCAGGCCGCATCCACTCGCGCCACAGCAGTCGCGGGAACACCACGGCATCTTTCGCATACCGTTTGGCGAGCCGTTTTGGGTCGGTGCCGATGCGGTAAGCCCACTCCAACCCGGTACGCTGCATCCACTTCGGAGCACGGCTCTTTTCGCCTGCCAGGAAGTCGATCGTCGCTCCGGCACACAGGGCCACCTTGGCGGTCACTTCGTGCTTATGTTTGTCGATCCAGATTTCTTGCTTCGGTGCCCCCAAGCCAATCACCAGAAGCTGCGCTTCGGAATCGGCGATCCGTTCCAGGATCTGTTGGTTCTCTTCGGCGTCGTTCTCGAACCCCAGCGGAGGGCTGTAGGTTCCCACGATCTGCACGTTGGGGTATTGGCGATGAATGTTGACCGCCGCGCGCTGGGCCACGCCTGGGGCGGCACCCAGCAGAAAGGTCTTCAGCGGAGCCGTACTGGTCGCCGCTTTGAAAAGAGCCGGCACCAGGTCGCTTCCGGTCACGCGTTCCGGCAGCGGCTTGCCAAAGATTCGCGAAGCAAAGACCACCGGCCAACCGTCGGCCAGGACCATCGATGCGTCTTGATAAGCCTCGCGCAGACCGGCACTGGTTTGCAGCAGCACGGTGTGATCGACGTTGGGGGTCACCACAAATTTGGTGGCCTCGCCCCGTTCGCCTTCGATCCAGGTCATCAACTGACTGACAGCCTGAGGCATGCGGATGGCATCGATATCGATACCGAACATGGAAATGCGTTCGTTGCTCATTGGACGATTAACCTCGCGCGGCAGCTTGTGCCGGCCAAGAGGTGGTAGGGGCTGGGGTATGGGAACGAGGAACGAGTCCAAAGTCGTAAACCAGGGCGGCGTTCATACCGGCAACCAGGAATATCAACAGGTGTTCAAACGGCATGAAGGTGATCTCGTGACCCACCATCTGACAGAAGGCAATCAGCACGGTGCCAACTCCCAGGGTGCCAACCGCTTTGGCCCACGGAGGGGACTCGCTGCGGGCCAGGCGCCAACCATTTCGTAGCCACATGCCATACATGCAGAGAAACGGAATGAAGCCGAGCAGGCCGAGATCGGTCAACACGCTTAAGAAGGTGTTGTGATGGTCGTAGTCGCGAATCGATTCCAAGATCAGGTCGACGTTGCGATCGGCCAGGTACGGCAATTTCGCTTTGCGGAACTGGCTGAAGCCATGTCCCAGGATTGGCCGGTCGAGGAACATTTCCCACGAGACATACGTGAAGCTGGCTCGCATACTGACCGAACGCCGCGTGTCTTCGACGGTCCCTTCTCGCTTCAGACCCATGATGGCATCCGACTTGGCAGCCACTGCTAACAGGCCACACGCCACCATGCCGGTCAGCAAGACCGTTCGGGCTTTGCCTTGCATCGTCAGGAAGATCCCGGCCATTAAGCTGACGCCAGCGCCGGCCCAGACGGTTCGAGTCTTGGTGAAGAAGATTGCCGCGAGAAACAGCGGAATCAAACAGAACACAAAGCCTTTGGTCTTGGCCGATGCACGCGACCAGAGCAAACAAGTCGTCAGCAAACAGCCGCACAAATAGACGCCATAGCTGACCGATTGCACCATCGGACCGCGAGCACGACCAAAGTGCAGGCCAATCTTCGGATCGGCGATGTAGCGAGGAAAAACGAAGCCATACAGCCCAAGCCCTTCCATAATGCCGATCACCGCCAGGTAAACGCCGAAGGCAGTCATCGCCATCAGAAACCAGTCGACCTGGCGTTCGTCGTATTTCAAATTTCGCGCCACGATATAAACCGACAGCGGAATCAGATAGCCGTTGATCAGGTGCTGCACCGGCGGCACCTGGTCCGGGGCGAGGTTGCGGATGTCGTGGCTGAACGTATTGAAGATCAGCACACCGAAGAAGATGGCAATGACCGTGTCGAGCGCCATCCAGGGGCGCAGCTCGATTTTGCCTAGCTTCCACTGTACGGCGAAGGCAACGCCCAGCCCCACGATTGCCAGGCGGTCGATCGAAAGATTGATGCCGCCGAACTTGAATTCAAAGAAGTAGACGCCGAAGGCCGACGTCGCAACCAGCAGCCCGACCGAAGCTAACAGCAGGTTGCCTCGGATCGCCAGGATGGTTCCCCATACCAGGCCTACGAGAGCAAAGATGATCAGGATCGGGGTCATGGTGGCGGTTCAGATTTCAGTTCGCAGATTTTACGTAGTCGCTGAAGCCTGAAAACCGAAGCTCAATTGGTCGATGGCGTCCGGTTCGCGAGGTGAAATAAGGCCTCCTTCAAAGATAGGCCATGCCCAGCGTGGGGAGCCTCGGACGATGGACTACTGGAACCATTCGTCTGGCTGTTTGCCGATGGTAGCGGTTGTGATGGATGTGACGGCATGGGCGAAGTGGTCAGCACCAGCACACCCATCCCAAAGAACAGCCCGCCCAGCAGACCCGCTCCGGCAATCAGCTTTCGCGAAGGGCCGACCGGGTAATCGCTTACCTCGGGCGTGCTGACCTTGGTGATCAAACTGGTTGTGGTCGCTGCCGAAACGGAACTGCGGGCATCGGCCAAGTCGGTCCGAATTCTCGTCAGCTTGTCGTTCTTCTCGCGGACTTCACTTACCAGGTTGTTGTAGCTCGCCCGGAGCGACGCGAGCTTTGTCATTCGCAGGCTGACATCGTCGAGCATCGTTTCCAGTTGAGCGATGCGGCTGGCATTGACCGTTTGTTCCGCTTTCAGCCCGCTGATGGCCAGGCCGATCTCTTGATGCAGGTGGGCGCGAATCTCTTCTTCGGCATGGCGAGCAGCGATCACACCAGGGTGGTCGTCGGTGCGAATCCCTTGCAGTTGAGCCGACCGCAATTGAGCGTCAATCAAGCCATCTTTCAAGCGACGAAGGGCGGGCTGCGAATCGAGCAATTGGTTCGGCGTGGCGATCAATTCGCTCGTGTTTTGCTGGGCAGTTGCCAGGATCTGAAGCAGTTGGTTCGAGCTCTGCTGGTTGGCCATTGCGGCACGCAGTTCGTTTTTGATTTCGACCATTTGCTCGCGAAGGTTACCGTTGCCGGAGCCGACTTCGTTCAAAATCCGCAGCTCGGCGAGGTCGGTTCCGACGTTCGATTCCATTTCGGAAAGATGCCCGGTCACGCTCGATAAGGCGTCGCCTGCTTGTTGTTCGCGGTAGTTCAATTCGTCGACCAGGCTTTGGGCTCGGTCGTTTCGCATTTCGCCCAGCTTCAGATCGAGCTCGGCGCAGATCAATTGATTGAACTGCCGGGCCCGCTCGGGCGTGTCGGCTTCAACACTGATGTACAGCATCTCGGTCGTGCCGAACTCGGTCCCACTCGGGGAATGAGCGCTGATCGATTTGCGAGCCGAGGCGATGTCGTCTTTGGATGGCCAGGTGGAAGTGGTCCAGCGATCGGCTGGCGGACCCAACTGGATGAGGGCGGCCTCGATCACTTCCCGCGAACGGGTCAACTGCAGGACCGTTTCCTGGGCGTGTTTCATATCTTCGATGCGATTGAATTCGCCGGGGCGCCCAAGGCTGCTGACTGCTTCGTCGCGCAGCACAATTGCTTGCGTGGCGTCCCACGAATTCGGTTTGATGGCGGCGTAGATCAAGGCACCTGCCGCAACGATCACCATCGGAACAATCCAGCGGAATCGATAGTGGAGAAGGGCATAAAGAATGTCGGCCGGGTTCCACATAAGAAGTGCCTCAGTCGATAGGCAAGCGAGAAGCAAGAAACAAAAAAAGGTGCGGGAAGCAAGCCAAGGGCATACGACCCTGGGCGTTGCTTCCCACAACCCCGATTCGCTGGACCTAATAGGCAAAGGGGATGCCAAACTTCCGGCATAACTCTCCATTTGCGTCTGGAAGTCTTCGTGTCGAAAGCACTTAAACGCAATTCGTACACCCCAGGATGCTGGGGCATTGGTGATGCAAAAACAGGATGCGATGTGGCGAAAAAGCATCATGTGATGCGTTGCGGAAACGAATCGTGGACCTTGGTTCGCGATCCTATTCAATCCGCGAAGACTTCGTTTGCATTTATCTAGCAGTGGGGAATGTTTGAGAGTCTATGGGCCGCCATGGTATCGGTTTGCGCGGTGGAAACCTTGGCCCCAAACGCGTTATCGTCCCCTCAAAAAATCATGCATGTCGAACGGTTTACGAATGCTCAATCGGTGGCCTCTTGGCGTTCCGCCTGGAATGGTATGGCCGGAGGTGTTCCATTTCGAACCTTCGAATGGTTGATGTCGTGGTGGCGACGCTACGCGGACGATTGCCCTCTGTATCTCTTGGGAGTGTTCGACGGCGATCGCCTGGTAGGGATGGCTCCGTTCTATCGTTCGGCCGGCAAGACAGGTGGACGTACGCTTCGCTTTCTAGGCGATGGCGAAGTCTGTTCGGACTACCTCGATCTGCTCGCCGCCCCTGGTTACGAAAACCGAATCATTTCGCCCCTGGTCGATTGGTTGCTGGAAGCACTGACGACGAGCGACTCGTGGGATGCGATGGAACTGGATGGCATCGAGTCGGGCACGCCGCTGGTCGAAGAGCTGACCCGGCAACTCGCCGGCGCCCAAGCCATGGTCCGTCGACGACCGGCTCAGAATTGCTGGCGGCTCGAGCTTCCGGAAAGCTGGTACGAGTTCGAGATGCTGCAGTCGAAGTCGCATCGCAAGCAGATTCGTCGTTTGATCAAACGCGTCTTCGACACCGATCGTTGCCAGTTGCATGTTTGCAACAGCATTACGCAGATCGACGAAGCGATGCCGATATTGATCGATCTGCACACGCGCCGCCGCAAGACACTCGATCAGACAGGCTGCTTCGCGTGCGATCGTTTCCGCCGCTTCTTGTACGAAGCGGCCAACGAAATGATCCCCAGCGGCAACTGCGAGATCTTATGGCTGGAACTGGACGGGGCACCGATCGCGGCAGAGATTCACTTTCCGACCGATACGATCTGTTATGCCTATCAGGCCGGCATCGACCCGGCCCGAATCAAAGAAGAGCCGGGCAGCTTGATGCAAATTGCCGTCATCCGTCGCGCGATCGAACAAGGTAAGACCGCGGTCGATTTTCTGCGTGGCGACGAACCTTACAAAGCCCATTGGCGAGCCGAGCCTCGCGTTTGTGAGACGATCCGAGTAGTACCCAACACCACGTCTGGCCTGATCCGTCACGGGATCTGGTCGACGCAGGTTCAGGTGAAAAGCTGGTTTAAAGCTTCGTTGGGGAAAGATTGAGGAGGAACGGATGGATCGAATCAAAAGTGCATTGATCGATGGTTACTGTGCCGCGACGTGGCCCTGGCGAGCTCGTTTTCGCAAGGAGCGTGCCCGCGTGGCGATGGCGCCGGTGATGGTGTTGTTCTATCATCGCGTCGCCGATATCAACTTGAATCCGTGGACCATCACCAACGATGATTTTCGTCGGCACCTGGACTGGTTGCAGGCCCACCTCGACGTGGTTTCGCTAGAAGAAGCGCAGCGGCGGATTGCCTCGCGCTATAACACCAAGTCTTGCGTGGCGATCACCTTCGACGATGGCTATAGCGAGAACTGCGACTTCGCCATTGGCGAACTCATTCGCCGCGAGATGCCGGCGACTTACTTCGTGACGCTCGAGAACGTTCTGAGAGGAAGGCCATTTCCGCATGATGCCGAGTTAGGAATTAACGCTCCGCCGAATACCCTGCCGCAGATCTGCGAGATGGCACAAAGCCCTTGGATCGAAATCGGTGGACATACGCGGACCCATCCCGACGTCGGCAAGATGCGTGATCTTCTGCTGCTCAAAGATGAAGTGATCTTTGCAACCGAAGGTCTGGAGCAACTGATCGGGAAGCCGATTCGCTACTTTGCGTTTCCGTTTGGTCAGCATGCCAACTTGAACGACACGGCGATCAATTTGCTGCGTGAGAAGGGAATCCAAGGGTTCTGCTCGGCCTACGGTGGATACAACTTCCCTGGCGACGATCCGTATCACATCCAACGCATTCATGGCGACCCGGATATGGCTCGCCTGCGAAACTGGTTGACAATCGATCCCCGCAAGGTGAATGGCGTGCCGCGGTATCAGCCGCGTTACACCAAGCCCGTAAGTCCCCTGGGAGGCAGCGAATGAGTTCTGCCTCGTCGGTCGACAATACGGCGCCTCTGCCAGAGACCGATTCGTTTCGTACGACGTCGCTGGCGGAAAGCATGCTGCTGTTGGCGATGCTGACCGTGTTCCAACGCGGCATCGGCTTCGTGCGCGGGGTGCTCTTTTGCCGTTGGCTGCCGGCGGAACAACTCGGTCTGTGGGACCTGGTGTTTGGTTTTCTGATGTTGGCCGGCCCGCTGGTCGTGCTGGGTATCCCAGGTTCGTTCGGCCGCTATGTCGAGCACTACCGACAGAAGGGCCAGCTGCGCACGTTTCTCTATCGCACAACGATCGCCACGGTGGTTTTGTCGGCGGTCGGATGCAGTGCGCTGTGGTTGTTTCACGAACAAGCCGCGGTGGTGCTGTTTAAAGATCGCAGTCTCGCCTCGATCATTCCGGTGGTGGCGTTGACGCTAACGGCCGTGATTGGCTTCAACTATTTCGTCGAACTGTTCATCGCCATGCGGCAGATGCGAATGGTTTCGGCTTTGCAGTTTGTCAACAGCGTGCTGTTCGCCGTCGTCGGTCTGGGGCTTCTACTGTGGTACGAAGCCAGCGCCGAGAGCGTGATCATTTCGTACGGCGTGGCCTGTAGTGTGACTGTGGCAATGGGCGTCTGGGTGCTGATCCGTGATTGGCAGACGTTGCCCCTTGGCAACGAAGTCCCTGCGCAAAGCGAATTCTGGCGCAAGCTGCTTCCGTTTGCGGCCTGGCTTTGGGCGATCAACTTGTTGTCAAACTTGTTTGAAGTGGTCGACCGCTACATGATCGTTCATTTCAGCGGCCTCTCGCCGGAGCAAAGTATCACGCTGGTCGGCGACTATCACAGTAGCCGCGTCGTGCCTTGGTTGATGGTGGCAGTCGCCAACTTGTTTGGTGGAATCTTGCTGCCTCACCTGTCGGCCGATTGGGAAAGTGGCAACC
Source organism: Bremerella sp. JC817 (assembly GCF_040718835.1). Taxonomy (NCBI): domain Bacteria; kingdom Pseudomonadati; phylum Planctomycetota; class Planctomycetia; order Pirellulales; family Pirellulaceae; genus Bremerella; species Bremerella sp. JC817. Next base: position 1,131,821 of record NZ_JBFEFG010000280.1, read on the forward strand.
GAGACAAGGTCGGGCGGCAGATCAATCTGCTCCTGAAGATGGCCTCGATGGTGATGATGGCCGGAGCGATCGTCATCGGGATGACCGCGCCGTTTCTGTTTGAATATGTCTTCGAGGGCAAGTACAGCGGGGGTTTGCAGGTGCTGCCTTGGACGCTGACTTATTGCGTCTGGTACAGCCTCAGTGGCTGCGCGATGCTTTATTTCTGCTGTGCCGAGAAGACCCACGCCGGGGCGATTGTCTTTGGGATTGGCCTGGCAGCGAACGTTGCCTTGAATGCGATTCTGCTGCCGATGTGGGGACTCACCGGAGCGGTGGTTGCCACGGCACTAGCCAACGCCATTGCGATCTCGTTGGCGCTGATACTTTCCAAACGACATGGCATGCAGGTTCAGCTTGCCACCTTGCTGCTTGCCGCCGCACCGCTGCTGTTGGGGCTGGGCTGGATGCCAGCGATTGCCCTGTGGATTGTGCTGGCCTGGCAAGCGACGACAGCCAACTGGCTGTTTGACGAAGAAGAAAAACAACAACTACTCGACGGCATTGGCGTGCTCACCAAGAGATTTCGCTGAGCACCTGCAAGGGAAAGACGATGGGACGACGAACAATCAAACCGCTGGAAAACCGTGGCCCGTTGCGTGTCATGTTCCTGGTAACCAGCATGCCGGTCGGGGGTGCTGAAACCTTGCTGGTGAATCTGATTCGTCGCATGGACCGTTCTCGCTTCGCTCCGGAACTGTGCTGCATGAAAGACCTCGGCCCGCTGGGTGTGGTTATGGAGCAGGAAGTGCCCACGTTCCATAAGATGCTCAGCAGCAAGTACGACCTGCGAGTCGTGTCGCGACTCAGCGAACTGTTTCGCGTTCGCGAGATCGATGCCGTGGTGACGGTTGGTGCAGGCGACAAGATGTTCTGGGGACGTCTTTGTGCATGGCTGGCTGGCGTGCCGGTGATCGCCTCGGCGATTCACTCGACCGGCTGGCCTGATTCGATCAACTGGCTCAATCGTCGCCTGACCTCGATCACCGATCGATTCATCGGCGTGGCGGCTCCGCACGGCAAGCACCTCGTTGAAGTCGAAGGCTTTCCGACCGAAAAGGTGACGGTCATTCCGAACGGGATCGATACCGATCGATTCGTGGTCGATCCGGAAGTCCGGCGACGAGTGCGTGACGAATGGCGTGTCCGTGACGACACGGCGGTGAGTGGCATCGTTGCTGCACTGCGACCAGAGAAAGATCATGCGTTGTTCCTGAACGCCGCCGCTCGCGTGGTGAAGCGTTGCCCTCGTTCACACTTCGTGATCGTCGGCGACGGCCCTGAGCGACCTGCGATCGAAGCCTTGCGCGACGAACTTGGTCTGCAAGATCATGTGACGATGATGGGCAGCCGGAGCGATGTTCCAGACCTGCTGTGCGGGATGGATACCTTCGTGCTGACCTCGAAGAACGAAGCGAGCCCGGTCTCGATTCTGGAAGCGATGTCTTGCCAATTGCCGATCGTTGCCCCCCGGGTGGGGAGCATTCCGGATGCGGTCGACGACGGCGTGAATGGCTTGTTGGTCGAAGCAAGCAGCCTCGACGAGACCGCCGATGCGATGATTGCCCTGAGCCAGGGAGCCAATTTGCGAGCCGAAATGGGAGCCGCCGCGCGCGAGAAAGTGCTGCGTTACGGCTCGCTCGACGCGATGGTGGGGGGCTACCAGGACCTGATCACAACCGTCTATCGGCAAAAGGCTTTGAAGGCGGCGAGCACCGTGCTGCAGCCCGTTTCAAGCGGTGTTCTGCTGGGGAAACCGTCTGACGTGAAGGCATCGTAACCTTCTGTCAGCACACGGGTTTCGTTCTTTCAACGGCTAGGCGTCTTGGCGACGGTGCGTTACCATAGAGCAGATCGAATCAGGTCTGCAAAATTGGTTTGCTGTCCCAGGGGTCAGTCGCAAGGTGAAGTTCAATCTGACGGGTCCGTTCTTGGCCGGCTTGGCGAAAGTTGTCGCCGGCAGCAGCGTGCGCTGGGTGGACAGCCATCCCGACACGTGTCAGCGGATTTACTTTGCGAACCACACCAGCCATATCGACGCCGTGATCATCTGGGCTTCGCTTCCCAAGCATTGCCGAGAACTGACCATGCCCGTGGCGGCGAAAGACTATTGGGATCGCGGCTGGTTTCGACGTTACCTGGCGCGCTCGCTCAATGCGATGCTGATCGATCGCGAGAACATCAAAGTTCATCGCAGCCCTGTGGAATCGATGCTGAAAGAAATCGGCGACAAGTATTCGGCGATTATCTTCCCTGAGGGAAGTCGAAACGACGGAACGACGCTCCGCGAATTCAAAAGTGGGCTTTTTTACCTGGCGAAGAAGCGACCCGACCTGGAATTGATTCCGGTCTACGTCGACAATATGACTCGCATTTTGCCGAAAGGGGAATACTTGCCGGTCCCCTTGTTGAGCCGGGTGATCTTCGGACCGCCAATCTGGCTAGAGAACGGCGAACCCAAAGCGGACTTTCTGGCTCGTGCCCGAGAATCGGTTTCTCGATTGCGAGACGTTTGACGCTGAAGCGACACCATGGACTTGCTGCATCAATCCTTTAGCACGAACCTTTTGGCACCGTTGTTGGCCCAACAAACGGCATTTCTGCTGGATGGTGCCACCGGGATCTTGCTGGGGGTCGTGATCAGTTGCTTGTTGATTGCCACCGGGGCCGGGCAGATCCTCCGGCGTCAGCCTGACTCGAGCGTGAACCCCGCCATCGTCCAGGCCTTCATTCGCCGCGTGCGAGCCTGGTGGCTGATGACGGCGATCCTGGCAGTCACCTTCATGATTCCTTCGCCGGTGGCGACGGTGATCCTGTTCTTCTTGATCTCGTTCTGGGCGCTCCGCGAGTTCATTACGTTGACGCCGACCCGCCTGGGCGACCATCGTACGTTGTTCTGGGTCTTCTTCGTGCTGACTCCTGCCCAGTATGTGCTGGTGGCGATGGGGCAATCGCAGTACGAACTGTTCAGCATCTTGATCCCGGTCTACGGCTTCCTGTTCGTTGCCGCACGAATCGCCGTGGCAGGGGACTATAAGCGGTTTTTAGAGCGTATCGCCAAGATCCAGGCCGGGCTCTACATCTGCGTTTACTCGTTAAGCTACGCTCCAGCTTTGCTGTATCTGACCGACTGGACCGATCCCGAGTACTCGCATCGCAGCACGGCGGGTCTGTTGTTTTACTTCCTGCTGATCGCTCAGCTCAGCGACCTGCTGCACTTCGTCTGTAGCCGACTGCTGGGGAAGAATGTGATTGCCCCGAACATCAACGCCAGCCGAACCTGGGAAGGCTTCTTTGCCGGAACCGGCGTGACGGCGGTCGTGGGGGCGATGCTCAGCCTGACCGGGGCCACGCCGTTCAATCCTTGGCAAAGTGCCGTGATGGCGATCATTATCTCGGTCATGGGAGCCGCCGGCGGAATGGCCATGAGTGCCATCAAGCGAGACCGTGGCGTTCAGGACTATGGAACCCTGGTCGAAGGGCACGCAGGCGTTCTGGACCGAATCGACGCCATCTGCTTCGCCGCCCCGGTCTTCTTCCACCTGACGCGGTACTACTTCACAACGGCCGGCAGCTAGCGTGAACCTCGGGCGAAGATCGCCCCTCTTAAAAAATCATGCCACTTTCGTGGCGGACCACCGGTTGATCAGATTCCAAGAGTCGATAAACTGGAGAGTTCCAAACCGGGAGGATACGCGAACTGGCTAGCAGCTTGACTCGAAATCAAGTGCCGGGTAACCGGTTGAGGGTTCGAATCCCTTGTCCTCCGCTTACGGTAAAATTCGAGCAGAAAAGGACTTACGCCTTAATGGCCTAAGTCCTTTTGCTGTTTCTTGGGGGCAAGCTGCATTTGCATATTGGTGGATACAATAATCGGGGTTGTTCTCCTCTAGCCGTGGTTTCGCTCACGAGGCGAAATAAAAAGGCCTCATAACAGTCGTATGAGGCCTTGCTGCTTTTCCCGTTTCCGAAAGCGACTATGACAAAATTATCAAGCTAGCTAGTTCACTCGTTGGGGAACCCTGGATCAAGTTGCGAGGGATGTACTCCGAGAGCATCAGCAATTTTCTCCATAGTAGTGGAGGTTGGCACATGCAAGCCTGTTTCCAACCTCGACAGGTGACTCTGTGAGATGCCAGCACGTTCCGCTAGTTCTTCTTGTGACATCGATTTCTGGCGACGCAACTCTCGCACTACTTTGCCAACTTTACGACGGTACTTGTCAACACGCTCCCTTACCTCTGAGCTTTCATTTTCCAGCCCATATTCAGGTTTTAAGTCTACGAGCATCGAATCGGGAACGAGAATTTCCTCTATTGCTTGGCCAATTTGTCGTTTTAGAGTTGGATCCTGTTCCTTGAAGAGCATTTTCAGAAGATCAATTAAATCTTCCCCTGTTTCTGTCGGTAAGTTATCCAGGACCTTGGCGAGTTGGTCCCTCCATAGAAGCAATTCTGAGTGGTCGTTATTTGCGTGTGCTGTGGTGTTCATAATATGTATTGGCTCCAATCCAATCCAATTTGATCACGGCTCCGGTGTCACGCGAGTACCCTTGCTGACAGAGTAACGGATCAAATTGGTATCAAAGGTTCCGTTAAGGTAGTGGTTCCAACGGTTGCGAAGTAATTTCATGATGAAGGGAGGTGCGGCCCCATCATCTTCCTTCTTGTACGTGTGGAGAACAACAATTTCGTTGCTGACCTCATTGAACCTAAAATAGACGCGGAGGTTAATCTTCCCGAGCATCCCTCCCTTTTCTTTCAATTCCCAGAATTCGCCGAATTGCTCTACCCTGAGATTCGCTTGGTAGTTCTGGGATCCAAAATCGACTAGCAGCTTGATCAGATCCTTAACGTGAAGATATTGACCTTCTGATAGGATATCGTGGCCTTCTTTCGCTGCCTTCGCCAGGACAACGATGTCGTGCGATCTATGTGTTCTGCCACCATCCGTCGGCTTGTGTTCTTTGTTCATGGCGATAGGTTCCGTTATCGATGTTTTGGCCTCCATGCCTTGAGATTATACAACGTTTTTGTCGGAAGACAAGTAAAATATACAATCTTGGATTTCCTGACAAGCCTACATTCTCAGTCGGCTGGAAAATTATATTGATCGAACTGTTTGTCAGGGTGGCGAGGTATCGTAGGCTACGGTAATCAATTTCGATCCATCTATTCCGAACTCGCCGCTTACGGTAAAATTCGAGCAGAAAAGGACTTAGGCCTTAATGGCCTAAGTCCTTTTGCTGTTTCTTGGGGGTAGTTTTCGGCCAGGGAGTATTAGTCGAAGCGGTCGTTGCTGCTGCGGCTGAAGAAGGTGGTGCAGCACCAGCCCAGGCCGATGCCGACGATACCGGCGATGATCAGCTTGGCGATGTGGGGCCATTCCGGGACGACTGCGTTGAGCGTCAGGAAGGTTCCGATCAGGCCTGCGAAGAGGCCGGTGTAATAAATCAGGTCGTCGATGGTGTAGCCGGGGCCCTTAACCATATGCATTCTCCTTGCGAGAGTGGATCACGTTGTCAGGTTGTTTTCGAGTGATTGCCGGACGATCTCCAGCAGGTTGTATTTCAAAACGCCGTCGAGAACCAGGAAGCCAATCCCGATCTGCCAGCGCCGGATGCGCCGCAGGCGAGTACTGAGACGAACCTTGGTCATTCTTTCCAGCGAGTAGCTGGTGACCTCGAACGTCAGCAGCAGGTAGCCCAGCCCACGCGTGATCGACCAGATGTGCCAGCCCACCAGCAGCGTGGTGAATGGGTTCTTCGAGTGGATCAGCATGTTGCCGACATAGCAGTTCATCAAGTCGACTTCCTGAAAACCTTGCCACAAGGTGACAGAGCCGAGCGAAGTGAACGAGAAGAAGGTCGACGCGAGCATCAACTGAACATGAGCCCAAAGCCAATGGCTTAGTTCATATTCAGGGCTTTGGCCCGATAAGACCCACTGCAATGTGACCTGCCAATAATCTTCGCCGCGCGGATAGATCGCCGCGACTCCGTTGGGATCGTTGTAGGTCAACGTGATCACCAGGGCGCAGTGGGCCAGAAAACCGAGGGCCAACGCACCCAGGCCGCGCAGCATCGAATCTCGCGATACGGCCGCGACCAGCAGCGGGGTTAACAGCAAGGACGAACCAAGCTGGCCGCCGGGGGTACCTAGCAAATAGGCCACCAGCATCGGAAGCGAGCCAGCGATCATCGCGGCCGGGTACCAGAGGTACCACGGCGCGAGTCGATCGTCGAGCTTCCGCGCCATGCGCAAGGTTCGCGAGGCAATCTTCGCCGGAATGCGAATCGGCCACATCCAATACTTGGGGGGCGGAGTTCGGGGCGGAGAAGTTGCCGGAGGAGACTGGGTCGTGCTCACGTCTCTATCGTCGTGGAATTGGAATGAAGAAGATCCCGGTCGTCATGTACAGGATCAAGTTGCCAACCCCAAAGATCAGGATGAAGATCACCCAACCCATGATTCCGCCGTCGCCATCATCACTCATGATGTGTTTCCTTTTTCATTTGCCGAAGTTCGTTGTTAACGAGTTAAAAGGAAGTCCTCAGGGATTCTTTCCCTGGGGCAAACGGGCCAACAGCCCATCTGCCGCGGTTACCAAGGCAGCTTCGTCCCGGCGAGACGACTTCTCGCGGGCATAGGTTGCCAGTCGACGAATTTCGTCGATATGATCCTGCGGCGGTGCAAAGCTTAACAGCTGCAGCGCTCGCTGGCGTTGCTCGACATTGCCGACCACCAGGGTTCGACAGCAGCGATCGAGCATGTGTTCGGGGGCAAGTTCAAATAATTGCTGTGCCAGGCTTCCCTGGGGGTCGAGCTGTTCGTCTTGAATCCATGCCGCGTACAACCATTCCTCTTCGGTCGACTCAAGCGGATTGGGATTGTTGGCAGGATTGGTCTCGACCAGGAACTGGGCTCGCTTGGTGACTTTTTCGGTGATCTCAGGAAACTTCTCGCGGACGTACTTCTCGAAGAACAGTTCGCGAACGCACAGCGAGGCGACGGCCAAAACCATTGCGCCGAGCAGCACGCCGATCAGCATCAGGCCTTGGATCTTGGCCGAGCGAAGTTCTGGTTTCGAGATCTTCACGCCATGCCTCCTGCCAGTTTGCGGAAGCGATCGTCGGCTTTCTTCAGCAGCGGGATCATCAGCAGCAGCGCTACCACGAAGCTGGCGATCCAAAATATGATCGACGCAGCAAAGAAGTAGTGCAGCGCTCCCCACTGCATCGCCAGGCCTGACAAAGCCGCGGTGACCAGGACCGGCCCGGTCGAACCGCCGCGGTCAGGGGCCCTGGAAAAGGGTAGGTCTGGCACAGCCAGCCACAACGCCGCGAGCGCCATCACCCAAGACAACAGCCACGCCAGCGAAGCATGAAGCAGCGCCGCGACAGGATCGCCCCATTGCCACAGTGCGACGCCGGCGAAGGCGACGCAGGTTGGGGTGATGATCCAGAACATGACCGCTTTCGCGACCCCTAACCCCAAGCCGATCGGCTGGCGAAGTGGTGCACATCGCAAGAGCCACGCGGCGTCGTGATCGTCGTTGAACGTGAGGTTGTAAATCAAATGCGGAACGCTCAGGGCAATTAAGTAGACGGCCAGGATCGGCAAGGTGACCTGGGCGGGATCGTGATTTGTCATTGGGTTGGCAAACTGTCCGGTCGCGATTGCCAAGGCGACGGCGGCTAGCGGCATGCTGAACGGCAACAAGCTTCGCATGCGCAGGTTGCCATCCCGCCACAACAGCTTGCCGCAGAGCCAGAAGCCGACGCGCTGCTCCGGGCCGCGAGCCAGCGGATGGCCGGCTCCAAATGCGAGGCCACCCAGCGTGCCAGGCTTCATCGGACGATGGCGAATTTGGACGGTGAGTGGCTGCATCGACTTGTAAAGGTAAGCGACGCAGCGAACCGTGACCGCCAGGCAAACCGCCGTGAACAGCAGCATCAGGCCGCCAATGGTTAGCGTCGAAACGCTGGGCGTGACGGAGGCTTGTTCCACGAAGCGAGCCAGCCAGGTCGTCGGCAAATATTCGATCCATGCCGGAGGGAACGCACCCCAGACTTCCAGTTGCGATTTCTTGTCGCGGAACATCATCTGGGCGCCATACCCGGCGACCAGGATCAAGATGATTTGCGTCCATGCCAGGACGGTCTTCCAGCCTTCAAGCGTCTCGGAATTGCCGAGTGCTGCCAGGCCCAGGATTACGAGACAAACCATCACGCTGCACCCAGTAAACGAGGCCAGCAGGTAAGCCGGTGCGAACCAGGGACCGGTGTCGCGGAGGCCGATGCCGACAATCGCTGGCTGAATGGTCAATGCCAGGAACATCATCGCGACGTACAGCAGCAGATTCGCAAAGCGTGCGGCGGTGTAGGTGCGTGGCGAGATCGGACGTGGTCCGAGGATCATCAGGTCTTTCGGGTTCAGCACCACTTCTTGAAATTCGACAAGCACCGTCGTGGCAATCACCACGACTGCCAGCGAAAGATTCACGAACGAAAAGAAGAAGACCTCGACCCGCATGAACAGCACGAGGCTGGCAATCGCCGACAACGTCAGGCACTGACCCACTACCCAAAACAAAGGGCTCACCACGTGTGATGGCTTGGTGCCGGTCGCCTTGGTGTAGTGTAGCCCACGCAGGTCGGAAAGCAGGAACGCTTTCGTGAGCGCGAAGAACTGCCGCGCATCGATTCCCTGGGCCGTGAGCAAACTGGCCAGCCAGCCAACCATCAGCTATTCCTCCGTGGCAGCGACGAAGGAGGATTACCAATCGGCGACTGGCCACTGACCATCGCGGCATCGCGTTCGATCTCAGGCGACAGTCGGGTCAGTTCCTGAAAGACCGCTTCGAGCGAACCTTTCGGCGTGCTCGAGAGAAGCGTCTTCGTTTGGTCGTCTGCCACGATCTGGCCATGATGCAGCACGATCACGCGGCTGCAGAGTCGTTCGACGACATCCAGAATGTGCGAACAGTAGAGGACCGTTTTGCCTTGATCGATCAGGCCTTCGACCAGCCGGCGAAAGGTCAGCGCGGCATTCACATCGAGGCCATTGAGCGGTTCGTCGAAGATCAAGACGTCGGGGTCGTGCAGCAGTGCGCTGCTGATGAGAACTTTCTGCCGCATCCCTTTTGACAGGGCATCGATCTGTCGATCGGCGGCTTCGGTCAGTTGGAAGCCTTCCAGCAGCGTACGAATTTTGTCGGCGGCTTTCTCCCGATCGAGATGATATAGCTCGGCGACCAGCGAAAGGTATTCGTTGGCGGTCAGCCCGGAATACATCGCCGCGGTCTCTGGGACGTAGCCGATGCGGCGTTTGACTTCCAGCGGTTCGGTCAGCAGGTCATGGCCGCAGATACGAACTTCGCCTGAGTTGGGACGCACCAGGCCAGCCAGAATCTTCAATGTCGTCGACTTGCCGGCACCATTCGGGCCCAGGCAGCCGGTGGCTTCGCCGGGGCGAACCGTGAAGTTGATCCCTTGCAATGCCGTGTTGCTACCGAAGGTTTTGACGAGGTTAACTACTTCAATCACGAAGTGTTCCCAGGCTCAGGACGTTTCCATCGATTCTTGCCCAGGGCCGATCGGGAAGGTCACACGCAGAAGGGTAAGCGGATTTGTAGGCAGGAATGAGGCGTTGCCTCCCCCCCGAATAGGAAAGTTATGATAAGCGGTTGGTTCTACAAGTTCAAACCTTGGGATTCGATTTTCCGCATATTCGTCGGTGAAGTTTGTTACTGAAAACAAGTCGATTTATTGAAATCTGTTGATTTTGTAAGCCTGACGGCAAGCAAGAAACAAACAAAGCACTCGCCATCGGGGATTTCGACGACGAGTGCTTCAGAAGGATTGGGTGATTGATTCGGCTTAACGCAGGGGATCTTTGCCTGCCAGGCGGCGTAGCAGCCCCATCTGCCCCATGTGCATCATCGCGTGATATGGCAAGAAGACGAGTGTGTCGAACTTCGTCTTGAACAGCGGATGATCGGGCAGGCTAGGCTCGTCGAGCTGATCGAGCGTATGGGTTTCCATCTCTTCCTTCAGCGAGTCGTGCACCTTCTTGTAGATCTCGACCATGCGTTCCACCGAAGGGTAGATCGTTTGGTCGGTCGAAGGAACGCTTCCACGACCGAAGTGGGCCGAATAGCTTTCCGGCATCAGGGCGGCGTCTTCCGCTCGCTTGCCTCGAATCCGCAGCATGCCCAGGCCGTAAGTGGCGATGGTGATGTGACCGACCTGCCAGGCAATGTGGGTCACGCCTTCCTGCGGCATGCGGAACCACAACTCTGGTTCCAGGCCTTCGATGAATTCGCGAATCATATGGTCGGTGAAGGCGATCCGTTGCTTGGTCAGTTCCCATTGAGCTGCGTCAGCCATTCGATCATTCCTGTAAAAGAAGGGGGTGGTTTTTGGGTTGTTGTGTGGGGTAACGGAAATGGCCTTGCCAGCTAGGAATCGAGCGGATGTGCCAGTCCAGCCAGTTGCAATGCCTCGCGATACGCTTCCGGCGTGTTCACATTCTTGAGCAAGCCTTGATGAGGATCAACGCGCGCAATCTCTTCCGGCGTGACCCAACACGTGTCGAGCATTTCGATGCAGTCGAGCAGCTTCTGGTTACCTGAAAACAGAACTTCCTCGAATTTCTCCATCGCGCTGTTGGCATACACGGCGGCCAAAGGTTGAGGAAAACCCTCGTAACGAGGGATCACCGCTTCGTGCAAACGTAAGCGAGCAAACAAAAGCTCGATCTGAACTTCCGATACTAGCGGCAGATCGCATCCCAGCACGATCGCGGCTTCAGACCAGCCGGTGACATACTTCAGCCCCTCATAGATCGCTGCGGCCGGGCCTTGATTTTCCACGCGATCAGGCAGCAGCGTCACGTCGTAAGGAACTTTCGGCAGTACTTGTTCCTTGGCGGTCAACAAGATGACATCCGAGACCGCCGGCGAAACGATTCGGACGACACGTTCCAGCATCGTTTCGTCGCCGAACGGAAGATGCGGCTTCGATTGCCCCATGCGGCGACTGCGGCCACCGCAGACAATCAACGCGGCTCGCTGGGAAAGGGGCACTGTGGTCATGATGTCGATTTCCGGGTCGGTTATATTGAAGAGGTCTTCTTTTTACTGCTCACCGGTTGGTTTGTGCGATGAAGCTCCGACTACGTCACGATATCACGGTCTCTCTCGATCTACGAGGCGTTCTGCCCTCGCGGCTGCTGCCGATGTCGGCCGACGAAGCTGCGCGCGTGACGGTCTGGCAGGGTAAACACCAGGTGCAACTCGGCGAGTTGTTCGATATCGAAGCGGGAGGGCGTCGGCCTGATACGCTGCGAATCATTGGCGACTTGTCGAAGGCGGACAACGTCGGGGCCGGGCTCGAGGCGGACTCGCTGTTCGTGCAAGGTCCGGTCGGAAACCACGCCGGGCAATCGATGACGGGCGGATCGCTGTACATTCATGGCCGCGTCGGCAACAACCTGGCGGAAGGAATGAAGGGGGGCTTCGTCAAGGTTCTCGGAAACGTCGGCGACCGCGTCGGGTGTCCGCTGCCAGGGGAAAAGCGAGGCATGGCAGGCGGAAGTTTGTTTATCTTGGGCACCGCCGGCAACGAAGTCGGGCATCGGATGCGGCGCGGAACAATCGTCGTGGTGAACGACTGTGGCGACTACCTCGGCTACGAGATGCTGGCCGGCACCATCATCGTCGGCGGCAAAGCAGGCCAGTCGGTCGGGCTCTCGATGCGACGTGGTACCATCGTTCTCGGCCAGAACCAGGCCGGCGAACTGCTGCCAGGCTTCACGCATGGCTGCCGGTTTCAGCCAACGATGATTCCACTGATGCAGCGCGAGTTCACGCGGTTGGAAGTGCCTGAGGCGGCTCGGTTGGTCTCGAAGGGAGCCGCGTACGATCTCTTTCATGGCGATCTGGCCCAGATGGGACGCGGCGAGATCTTGATGCCGGCGTAGGTGCCGCTTGGCGGTGCCTTTCCCCTGGTCGAACGAGTTCGAGATGTTGTAACCGCTACGTTCGGCATAGCCGGCGCGCGGTGGGGCAAACCATGTCATGTCTGTCGCCGACTCGGTTGGGGTCGTACGTAGGGTTTAATCCTTTAAATCCGAGGGACGACGAAATGTGAAAAAAGAATGACCACATGCGTCGATACTTGTTTGTAGCCACGGATGGGTGAAGTGACTCATGGATGGGCAAGCGAAACCACACATGTTGGGAACGTAGCAAATGCCTGTCGAATTACTCCACGCTTGGTTAGGCGTCGCATTTCTGGCGACATGGGCCATGATTGGCCAAGTAACCTTGGAGCGGAATTAGCTGCACTCGGATCGTATCGGGAAAGGACACCAAAGCACAAAAGCTTTCCCCGGATCGTACCGATTTGCAGCTCTTCACCCCCTTTATAGGGTGCTTCTTTAGAACGCGTCTAGTTGACAGACGCAGCGGAATTGATTTTCCTAGCGGCAACTTTTCTTTTTCTTTCGAAAAAAAGCCCCTGGAAATCCCGCATGTCTTCGACCCCTCCTTCGCAACCTCCCGAGCCTAAGGTCGCCTATTGGCGTCAAAACCTGATGGTGATCGGCGTGCTGCTGTCGATCTGGGCCTTCGTAGCCTTCGGCTGCTCGGTCTTCTTTATCCAGTGGCTGAATCAATTCAAGATCGGAAACTTACCGCTCGGCTTCTGGTTCGCCCAGCAGGGAGCGATGTACGTCTTCTTGATCTTGATCCTGGTCTACGCCTTGGTGATGGACTACCTCGACCGCAAACATGACGTGAAGGAGTAGTCCATGGAATTTATGGAAATGCTTCCCTTGTTGGGAACGGCGTTAACGGCGACGCGTGCGTGGACGTTTACCTTCGTCACGATCACGTTCATGATCTATTTGTACATCGGGTGGCGTAGCCGCGTGACCGAGTCCGGCGAGTTCTATGTCGCCGGCCAAGGGGTCCCGGCCATCGCCAACGGTGCCGCGACCGCCGCCGACTGGATGAGCGCCGCTTCGTTCATCAGCATGGCGGGTTTGATCAGCGGCCTCGGCTCGGATGGCTCGGTGTTTCTGCTCGGTTGGACGGGTGGTTATGTGTTGCTGGCGATGCTGCTGGCTCCGTATCTGCGTAAGTTCGGTCAGTACACGGTGCCTGACTTCGTGGCGAAACGTTATTACAGCGAAACGGCTCGAATCGTGGCCGCTGTGTGTGCGGTCTTCATTTCGATTACCTACGTCGCCGGTCAGATGCGTGGCGTCGGGATCGTGTTTGCCCGCTTCCTGGAAGTGGAAACCTGGCAGGGTGTCGTGCTGGGGATGATCATCGTCGGCGTGTTTGCCGTGCTGGGTGGTATGAAGGGGATTACCTGGACCCAGGTGGTGCAGTTCTTCGTGCTGATCGCGGCGTTTTTGATTCCGACGGTCGCCTTGTCGAGTATGCTCACCGACAGTTGGATTCCGCAAGTTGGTTTCGTCACCGGCGACATCAGCGAGAAGGTCAACCACATTCAGGAAGATCTCGGCTTCGCTTCCTATACGCAGCCGTTCACCAACTACGACATGGCGAACGTCTTCTTCATCATGCTCGCCCTGATGGCTGGTACCGCAGGTCTGCCTCACGTGATTGTGCGGTTCTATACGGTGGCCAACGTGCGGGCGGCTCGTTACAGCGCGTTCTGGGCGTTGCTGTTCATCTGCTTGCTGTACACGTCGGCTCCGGTTCTGGCGATGTTCGCTCGTTACACGATCTTGCAGACGCTGGAAGGTGCTCACATCGGCCAGGTCACCAAGGACGAAGGGGACGACAAAGAATACGTGCCGGTCTATCGCGTCGAGAAAGATGGCAAGGAAGTCCCCGTCCAGTGGGTCGAAACCTGGCAGAAGACTGGCCTGATCACGATCGACGACAAGAACAAAGACGGCATCCTGTCGCTGCGAAACGTCGATGGCAACTTCGACGAAGTGAAGATCGACAAAGACATCCTGGTGCTGGCGACGCCTGAGATCGCTCAGCTTTCGCCTTGGGTGATCGCCATTGTCGCGACCGGTGGTCTGGCCGCCGCCTTGAGCACGGCAGCCGGTTTGTTGCTGGTGATTTCAAGCTCGATGGCGCACGACTTGTACGTTCACTTTATCGAGCCAGAGGCGTCGGAACCGCGACGTTTGTTCATCGCTCGTATCATGATCATCGGGGCAATCCTGGTGGCAGGCTACTTCGGTATCTCTCCGCCTGGTTTTATCGGAGAGGTGGTCGCGTTTGCGTTCGGGTTGGCGGCCGCCAGCTTCTTCCCGATTATCTTCCTGGGGATCTTCGACAAGCGAATGAATCGTCAGGGAGCCACCGCCGGCATGCTGGTTGGTATTTTGTTCACGGCCTTCTACATCATCGCGTGCCGCTCGGACCGCGTGCTCGGCTTTGCAGAGCCGCTCATGTCGCCATGGTTCGAGGGAAGCTCGTGGATTCCGAATGGCTTGCGGCCCGAAGGTGTCGGTGCGATTGGCTTGCTGTTGAACTTCGTCGTAGCGATTGTCATCAGTCGTCTGACGCCTCCGCCACCGAAGGACGTTCAAGAGCTGGTCGATAGCGTTCGTATCCCGCGTGGATCGCACGCTCCCGAAGCTCACTTCGACGAAACCGACGCCGAAGCTGACAACCCGTAAGAAGCCTAGGCTTCCAGAAGATGGCCTCGCCCGGCAATGGGTCAGGCCATCTGGCAGGGGATCGAAAGTGATCCCGGCGCATAAAAAAGCATCGCGGTGATTGGACTGCGATGCTTGGATGTTTTGATTCGTTGGGCGAGACTAGACCAGTTCCAGCGACGGAACCGGAGTCTTCGAGCCTTCGCGATAGCGATCGAGCAGCTCTTCTTCGACGAAGTAGGTCTGTCCTTCGTCCTCGGTATACAGCCCCTTCAAGCCGGCAGCAGACTGGTCGGCGCGGGTAATTCTGCGGCAAGAGACCGCCAAGGCACAGAACTGCTCAGGATCGACGAAGTGAACGTTTTCCTGGCTTCTAAGAAGCGCTCGACGTTCCCACAGGGTTGTTCCGCTCAAACCGCTATTCACTTTCAAACCGACCATGATTTCCATCTTCCTTCCTTCTTCATATCGACAATTCGATCGAAGAACATCATGGGAAGGAAATCCGTTCCATGTCGCAGGGTCTTCAATGACGCCTGATTTGCACGAGAATCCGCCGTGCTTTCCTGTTTTGGGAAGGAATCCTTTCCGATCGGCTTCGCCTGCCGACCGTACTTGCTAGCACGACATCCTTGGCGAACTCGATTGTCCCTGCGTTAAGGATCAGGGCAAGCTTCACCATTTCCGATTAACGATACCTTAATCGCTCGTTCATGTTCAAGTATCGAATGCAGACTTTTGAACAAAAACCCTAGCGAGGTACTAGCTTACCTCAGGCTGGTGGTGTTCGACGTAAGGCGATTACAGAAAAGAGTTTATGTTCCAAGCAGGTTCGCGGAAGCGGTAACCCACACCGCGGACCGTTTCGATCAGGATGCCTTTGCGGTCGAGCTTTCCACGGATCGATTTGACATGAACGTCGATCCGCCGGGTGCGGCTCGCCTGGTCGGACTCGGTTTCGGTCTCTTTGTCTTTGTGAGGCAGCCCGGCCGCCTCTTCCAGTTGGGCTCGCGTTAAGACATGTCCTGGCCGCGATAGCAGGGCCTGCAGCAGTCGGTACTCGGTCGGCGTCAGGTCGAGTCGTTGCCCGTCCAATTCGACCAGGGCGAAGCGAGGGTCGAGTCGGACCCCGTGGCATTCAAGCACGGCCTGGGTGTCGACCGTTTGTCGGGCTCGATAGGTGAGCGTCTTGACCGACTGGGCCAGCAGGTCGAGGGCCAACGATTCGGCCAGCTTCGAGTCATGTGTTGGGTCATCGATATCAGTCAAGCTGGAACCGGTCGGCGCGATCAGAATCGCCGGCGTGGTTTCGTCTCCCAGGTTTCGCATTAGCGAACGGCACAAATCGAGAGTGTCGTTCTCGGGCAAGGTTCGCGACAAGACGACCACATCTGGAACGTACTCCATCGCCTGCTGCAAACCATCGCGCATCCCTGCAGCATGATAAACCATGCAACCGGTCTGCTGCAGGTTCTGGGCAACCGTGTACAACGGGCCGCCGGCTTTCTCAATGATTAGGATACTTCGTTGAGGCACAATTTGTCATCACGCTAGGGTAAAGGGAACTCGGAAGCCTGTTTGCCGGGAGGTGTCCTTTCCTGAAGGCGTTCCGGGGAACTCACGCAGAGCTTCCCTCGGGACCATCTGGTAATTCGCGGTGCCGGACGATTTCGCCTTCAACCCAATAGATGACGATCTCGGCGATGTTCGTCACATGGTCGGCGATCCGTTCGATATGTTTCGAGACGCCGGTGATCTCGATCATCCAGTCGATCTCGGTGGGGCGTGTTTGAATGCCTTCTTTCAGCCACTGAAAGATCTCGCGATGCAGCCGATCAAGCTCGCGGTCTTGGCGAATCAACCGGCGACAAATGGCGGTGTCTTGAGCGATAAAGGCGTCGAGGCTGTCTCGCAGCATCTCCATCGCTTTCTGGCTGGCCAACTTCAAGCATTCCGGCAGCACCATCTGCTGCAGCGTGACGCCGCTGTCTCGTAAGCGATTGACGCATTCGGCGATGTTCACGGCCAGATCGCCAATTCGTTCCAGTTCGTGCCCGACCGACATCGACGACACAATCAATCGCAAGTCCGAGGCGACCGGCTGAAACAAGGCGATCGAATGCAGGCACTCTTCTTCGAGTCCCACGTCCATGTCGTCGAGTTCATCGTCGTTGGCGATCACCTCGATCGCGCGGTCTCGGTCGAGATCTAACAGGGCCAGCGTCGCCTCTTTCACTTGCGTTTCGGCATGGGTCCCCATGCTCAGCAAGTGAGAGCGAATACCTTCAATCTGGCGAATCCAATGACGTGTCATGCCGGCGTTCTTTCCCGTCTTCGCGTGGCCGTTATTGCTGTTGGACGCCTAGGAACGAATCGATCGTTCCGGCATCGGGCGCCTTGATCGTGGTGCGGAGCGGGCCCGCTCCGATCCGGGTAACATGCTTTTCTGGAAACCCTTTTTCCGGCAACGCATTGGCGGCGTCGCTTCCCTGGGCAAAGACCCACGCTCGGCCATCTTCAAACCGAGTCACAAAGCCTGGTTTGGTAAACAGGTAACCAATCGCGGTCTCGCGGCTATCGGATTTCAACGTCTTGCGGTCGGGGCCAGCACCGGGCAGCGTGATATGTTTCTCGGGACCTTCTCCGTGCACCAGCTTGGCAACGTCGGGACTATCGAGCGAAAGCACCCACAAGCGGCCATCGATCATCTTGGTGACGTAGCCTGTACGGTTGAACGAAGCGTGGTCACCGGAAGACTTCACCAGGGTGCTATCCGCCAGGTAGTACAGTTCGTACCAGTCGTCGCGTTTCGGGTTCACGCCGGGGCGGCTGCGATAGAGCACGCTCATTCCAAAAGGCTTGCCGTCGCGCTCGTGCTGGACCACCACGATCGAACCGAAGTCCAGCTTGCTTGGGTCTTGGTTGGCGATGGAGTTCAACGAAATCACACCCTCGCTGCCTGCCTCGGGCGTCGGGGCCGACGCGGGAATCGCCTCGACCCTCTGCCACTCGGGAAGGCGGTCGCTGAGGTAGTTCCAGAAGTCTTCGGCGAACTGCTGGTGCTCGGTCGATCTAACGGCAGCGTCTTCCGCGCCGGCAGTCCGCGGCATGGCTTCCTGCATACCGAAAGCGACAAGCAGCGTGATCAGTCCGGTAAGAACTGGTAAACGAGGCAGCATGGTCGGCGTCCTTTCGCGAAGGGGAAAACGATACGATTAACCGAATCGACCGGTTACATAGGCGTTGGTTTCAGACAGCTTCGGCTTGGTGAAAATGTCGACGGTCGGGCCATACTCGACCAATCGGCCCAGGTACATGAACGCGGTGTAATCGCTGATTCGCGATGCCTGTTGCATGTTGTGGGTCACGATCAAGATGGAATACTCGCCGCGCAGCTCGCGGATCAGGTCTTCGATCTTGCCGGTGGCGATCGGATCGAGTGCCGAACAGGGTTCGTCCAGCAGCAGCACTTCTGGTTCGCTGGCGATCGCCCGGGCAATGCACAAACGTTGCTGCTGACCACCCGAAAGACTCAGCCCACTTTCGTGCAAACGATCTTTCACCTCGCTCCAGATCGCGGCACCCTTCAGGCTGTGTTCGCAAACGCCTTCCAGGACGCTACGGCTTCGCTCGCCGTCAATCCGCAGAGGGTAGACCACGTTCTCGAAGATACTCATGGGGAAAGGGTTAGGTTTTTGAAAAACCATTCCCATTCGCTTGCGAAGTTCGATGACATCGACGCCCGGATCGCAGATCGAGCTTCCGTTGAGGTAGATGTCGCCACGGATCCGCACGGTATCGATCAGGTCGTTCATGCGATTGACGCAGCGCAGCAGGGTCGACTTGCCGCAGCCCGATGGCCCGACCAAGGCAGTGACCTGGCCGCGAGGGATCGGCATGTTGATGTTGAACAAGGCCTGCTTGTCGCCATACCACAAGTTGAAGTTCTTGATCTCCAACGCGTTCTCTTCGCGATAGACCGCATCGTGCACGACCGGCGCGAAGTCTTGTCCCTGGGCGATCAGCTCGAGGCGGCTCGTTTCGGAAGATCCTGGAGAAATCTGGCTCATGGAGTTCGTCTTCTGGTGTTCACAAGGGAAAGCGGGCGGCGATTAAAACTGGCCTGACTGGAAACGCCTGCGGAGCCGAGCCCGCAGCCAGATCGCAAACAGGTTGAGGGTGGCGATCACGGCGATCAGCAAAAGAGTCGTCGTGAAGACCATCGGTTTGGCCGCCTCGCTATTGGGGCTTTGGAAACCGAGATCGAATATGTGAAACCCGAGGTGCATAAAGCTGCGGTCGAGATGGACGAATGGTGCTTGCGTATCGATCGGAAGTTCTGGGGCCAGCTTCAACACGCCTACCAGCATCAACGGAGCGACTTCCCCCGCGCCACGAGCCATCGCCAGAATCATGCCGGTCATGATGCCAGGCAGCGCGTGTGGCAGCACGATGCGGCGAATCGTCTGCCACTTGCTCGCCCCGCAGCCATACGAACCTTCTCTCAGCGAATTCGGGACGGCGGCCAAGGCTTCTTCGGTGGCGACAATCACGACGGGTAGCGTTAACAATGCCAAGGTCAAACTGGCCCACAGCAAACCACCCTTGCCGAACGTCGGGTTCGGAAGGCCTGCCTGATAGAAGCCATGGAAACCAGGCGTGAACGCGACCAAGGCGACGAAGGCAATGGTCGACACGATCCACAGCACCAGGCTGATGATCCCCAGGTGAGGCGTTCGCATCCGGGTCAACACCTTGCGGCTACCCAGCGAGTACGACGTGGTGATGAACGCCGTGAAGGCGGTCAACGCCAGTCCCGTCGCGGTAATCCACCACCAAAGCTTCGGCATCGTTGGCAAGTTGGCATTGGCAGGACCACCGTCGATATAGGCCCCGACAACCAGGATCAAGAAGCCATAGCCAAACACGCCAAATACAATGCTCGGCACGCCTGCCAGGTTGTTGATGCTGATGCGGATGATACTGACGACCGGGCCACTCTTGGCGTATTCGCGAAGGTACAGCGCGGCCAGCACGCCGAACGGGACGACAATCAGCGACATGATCATCGTCATTGCGACCGTGCCCCAGATCGCCGGGAAGACACCCCCTTCGGAGTTCGCTTCCCGCGGATCGGCCAGCAGAAACTCGCCCCAACGGGCAAAGTAAACCTGCAGACGGCCCCAGTAATCGAGCTGATTGGCTGGGAAGGCCCGGACGATATCGCCCAGCTTCAAAACGGTCTCGGTTCCTTCGGCGGTCTTGGCATGCAGCCCGTAGCGGTCGTTCAGCTTTTGGATTTCGTTAATGCGATCCTGCATCGCCGCGATCTGGTTATCGACGTCGAAGCGGACGTCGACGTAATGATCGACCGCGCGGCGGGCCGAATCGGGAACTTCGCGAAGCAAGGCATCGATCTCGACCAGTCGCGACTCAATCCGCTCTTGATGCACGGTTCGATCCGCATTGAGGGCAGCAACCAGGTCAGGGCCCAACTTGCCCATCGCCGAGTCTTTGCCGAGGATACGTTCGGCGCGTTGGACGATGCGAATGTCTTTTTGTTTTTCGTCCTGAATCTGCTTCAGTTCGATTCGCAGGTTATAAATCTCGTTTGCCAGCCCTTCGACAAAAACGTCGTGCTGAATCTCTTCGTCGCGCAACTTCAAGCGAGCTTGTTCCTGGTGGCGACTGCTTTCGCCCACTTCGTATCGCGCGATCCGATCGATCGCCTCGACACGTTCCCGGGCCGTGGCATGATGCTTCTGATAGGCCGCATAGGTCTCCGCCGGACCATCGTAGATCTCTTGCACGGCAGTCAGGTTCTGACCATCTTCCACGGCGTTTAATGGAACCGTCTCGCCACTCGCCAGCACGCCAATCAAGCCGCGTTGCCCGCTCTGCTTTTGTGTCACGAAGCCGTGGGTGTTTTCGGCTTCGAGGTGGGCGAGTTGCTCGCCGATTTCGGCGATCTCGCCGTCGAGACTTTCGAGCGTGGTGCTCCAGGTTTTTAATTCTTCTTCGCTGGCACCCGAAGGGGCAACAATCCGTGACTTCTGGTTGCGATAGAAGTCACGGATATTGGCCAGGTCTTCTTCGTCCGATGAAATGGGGCGAGGAGAGTTGATCACGAACCGTTCCGGAAAGCCGATGAAGCGGCCAAGCTTCGTTCGCTCGAACAGCATTGCCCATTCCGGCTGCGTAGCGGGCTGGTCGCTCAATTCCGCATCGGTGATCCAGCGATACGTTCCGCCAGATCCCTGGAATTCGAAGTTGTCGGTTCGGTATTGGCGGCGGTGCAAAGTCTCCGGCTCGCTATCGGTGCTGGAAGATTCGACCGTGTAGTCTTCTTCGTCGGTCATTTCGCCCAGCAAGACGGTGCCATCTTGCAGGGTGATCTCGTAAAGTTGCCCAGGCCAGAAACTCGACATGCCTTGATAGACGATCATCGCCAACAGGCCGAAGATCATCAGCAAGGCCAGCGTCAGCGCGCCGCCGGAAAGCCAGATCATCGGTTCCCCCTGGGCAAGCACGGTCAGCCCAGGACGCACGGTCCGGCGATACTTTTGAGGCTTGCTCTCTTGTTTGTCGCGAGCTTGGCTCATAGTTGGTACGCACGCCTCCGGAAGTAAAGGCGTACGACTTCGGCCACCGTGTTGATCAGAAAGGTCAACAGGAACAAGACCAATGCCGACAGAAACAAGACGCGATAGTGCGAACTTCCTTGAACCGCTTCGGGAAGTTCGATCGCAATGTTCGTGCTTAAAGTGCGGAAGCCATTGAAGATGTTCCAGTCTTCAATCGGCGTGTTGCCACCGGCCATCAAAACGATCATCGTTTCGCCAGCGACGCGTCCCAGGCCGATCATCATCGCCGAAAACAAACCGCTCATCGCCGTTGGGATCACAATTCGCAGCGTCGTTTGCCAGGCCGTTGCACCGCAGCCGAGCGAGGCGGAACGAAGGTGAGCCGGGACGGTCGAAAGGGCGTCGTCGGCGATCGTGTAGATGATCGGAATCACGGCGAAGCCCATCACGAAGCCGACAATCAACGAGTTCCGCTGGTCGTATTCGCCGATGTAGCTGCCACGAGGATCCCAGCCTGCCAGGTCCAACAAACTCCCCAGCATCACCGCCAGTAGCAGCGTCCCCAAGGTGAGCCCCAAAAACTTGGCGACCGAAAGCAAGGTGAACGGAAGACGCGGCATCTTCGCGATGCGATTTCGCCAATAGGTGCTGATGCCGTAGCCATCGATCACCATCATCACTAGCGCGCTGAATGGCAGCAGGATCAGCAGCCAGCCGCCGACGCCAGAGCCCTTGTCAGGATGAACGAGCCAGAACTTGATGTTGCCCAGGAATAACCAGCGTTCGACCGTCGGACCAAGCTCGTAGGCGAGGTAGATCCCCAGCATCAACACCGGCATCAGGAACCAAAGCCGAAATGGTTGGAGGCGTAGCGTGAACCAACGAGGCATCAACTGCCAGAGATACGCCCCCAGCAAGATCACGAACGGAACCGTAAAAATCGATGCCAGGCACGCCGGTATGATCTGCTCGACAATCGGAGCGAACACGAGTGCCGCGACGAAACCAAGCACGACGCTCGGCAGACTTGCCATCATCTCGACGGTCGGCTTGACGAGAAGCCGCGTCCGTCGCGTGCTGAATTCACTGGTATAAATCGCGGCCAGCAGCGCGATCGGCGCTCCGAACATCATCGAATAGAACGTCGCTTTGAACGTGCCGGAGACGAGCGGGAAAAGCGAGAACTTCAGTTCGTCTTCGATCTTCGACGAAGAGCTTTGCCACATGTTCAGCGGCTCGGCGTAACCTTCGTACCAGACCGGGAAAAAGAGCGAAGTGAGCGTGATGTCTGGAGCACCAGGGGCCAGGGCGAAGTGGGCGAACTGGCCGTCCGCTTCAATCAACAGGCCATCGTCACGCGGAGCAATCTGGGCCAGCGTCACTTTGCCTGGGGCATCCATCGCAATGTCGGCGACATGCTTCTCGGTGGTCATGTGATAAAGCGAGCAGTCGCCCGTTTCGTATCCGACCAGAAACATGCGGCTTCGCGACGAGGCATCAAAGGTCGAGACCGCCCCCGGCCCAGTCGGAAACGTGTGAGCTTCTACCAGGGCGAATCCGTCACTGCTTTCGCGATCGGCGAAGGCGTTGTCTGTGCGATCGGCCAGGCGAATTGGAAACCAGCCCGAGACATTGCCACTGCTGTCGCCGACGAAGAGTGTCTCTCGCCCCAAGATCCAGTCGCATGCGGTCACCCTGGCATCGGAGTCTGGCAGCAGATCGACGGTCTCGGCAACGTGAATGTTCTTGGTGTCGCGAATGTCGAGACGCGTCAGCATTCCCTCTGGATCGATCGCGTAAGCATGATTGCCCAGGCCATCGATACGAACAAACTTCGGCGGCTTTCCGGTCGCATTTTCGGGAACGTCGAACAGCGACGACTGCCACTTCGTTTTGCCGGTCAACAGGCTCTTCTTTTCGCTGACTTTGCCAAGCTTCAGTTGGTCGTCACCGGTCAGCGCGACGAACGTGATCGAGCGACTGCCGAGGCTACCACGCCCGGTCGACTCGGTCAGATGATCGAGCAGGCGAATCGGTGCGTCGGCAACCTTCACCGGATCGGTCAGCGTGGCTTGAACCTTCTGGGCACGGTACTGTCCCTGCGAGGTCATTTGCACGACCTGATCGTGGAAGATCGCCGTGTCGCCTGGTTCGTTGAGCTGGGCCGCGGGCGTGTCGCGAAGCCAGTCTTTGATTTCGACCGGATCGATAAACTGCGTCTGGAAGCTGAAGTCGGCGGTGCGAATCGTTCCGTCCGCCATGCCCAACACCAGGCCGGTCTCACCGGTGGAAGTCGAGATGGCAGAGATCTCGCCGTCGTCGATCAGTTTCTTCTCTTGCACGACATCGAACGAGGTGACCGCTTTGTCTTCTTCGGCGGTCCCTTTAGCATCTGGCGGAATCAGGCGAACGACCTGCAGCGTGCCGTCGCGCGTCAGCAGCCAGCCCATGGTCTGGTATTCGTTCACCTCGAAATGGACGACTTCGCCTGACTGCCAGGGCGTTTTGCGAACACTCAGCTCCGAGACTTTCGCCGAGCGGAACAGCGGCAGCACTTCCATCACCAGGACCAACGCCACCAGGCAAACCGCCACGATCGTACCGATCCCGCCGACGGTGATCACGCCTTCGGAAACGATGTCTGAGAACCGCACACTCCAGTGGGTTTTCAGCCTGCGTTTGCGTCCGGTGAATCTTGGCTGGGGGCCCGTCATGAAATCGCGAAGAACCTTGAAACCGCCTTGTCAGGTCGGAGAGGATGTCGGGTTGTGGATAGGACAAAGCCCTCTGGCCGCAAAGCCGAGGGCATGTTGTCGAGGCAATGGCAGGTTGGATGGATCGGCTTAGTTCTTGATGCCGACTTGTTCCAACTGGGCAGCGGCAATCACGGCGGGGATTGGCAGATAGCCTTCCTTCACCACGGCCTTCTGACCTTGTTGGCTGTAAATGTATTTCAGGAACTCGCGGCGCAGTGGATCGAGTTCACTGCCAGGGCGGTAGTTCACCGCGATGTATAGGAAACGGGACAGCGGATAATCGTCGGCGTTTTCGGCCGTTGGTTCGACAAAGTCGGTCCCTTCGATCGATAGAGGAAGCACGCGGACATCGGAAGTCTTATAGCCGATGCCGCTGTAGCCGATCCCGAACTTGTCAGTGGCTACCCCTTGAACGACCGACGAACTGCCGGGCTGCTCTTTGACGGTCGGCTTATAGTCGCCCCCGAACAGGACGTTCTCTTTGAAGTAGGCATAGGTACCGGAAGCCGAGTTGCGACCATACAGGCTGATCGGCGACTGGGCGAACGCACCGCTCAAACCAAGTTCGCCCCAGCGAGAGATATCTTTCTCGGCACCACCTTTGCGGTTGGTCGAATAGATGGCGTCGAGTTGTGGCAGCGACAGACCTTTGATCGGATTGTCTTTGTTCACGTAGACCGCCAGCATGTCGATGCTGGTGCCGAGTTCGACCGGCTTATAGCCGTAACGCTTCTCGAAGTCGTCGATCTCGTTCGCTTTCATCGGACGGCTCATCGGGCCGAAGGTAGCGGTGCCTTGGATCAGTGCCGGCGGAGCGGTCGACGAACCCTTGCCTTCGATTTCGATCTGCACGTTCGGGTAGATCTCTTGGAAGCCTTCCGCCCAGAGGGTCATCATGTTGTTCATCGTGTCCGACCCGATGCTCTTGATCGTGCCAGAAACGCCAGAGACGCGCTCGTAAACCGGAAGTTCGGAATCGACCTGAAGTTGAGCCAACAGCATGGTGGGCGAGCAGCACGCTAGTACCACGGATAGCAGTAGCGAAGTTTGGCGCAACATCGGGCTAAATCCTTCCAGAAGCATGGGCATTCGACAGATGATCTCAGTGCGCGGTGCTGCCAGCATTCCGCAGGGGGGCGAAATTGGCATTAACAAAGCGCTAACACTACGAAAAGCTCGTGGTGTCGAGGGTCAGTCGTGGTGGAAGTCCCTATTTATACGGAGTTTTCCGCTAGATTGACCAACGATTCATCTTCTGGAATATCACGCGCCAAAGAAAGCCCTTACATCTTTTGAGCGGTTATATTTACACAACGTTAATAATTGGAGCAATCCCGCAGCACCTTTCGGGGGAGACGTTCCGGTGGCAAGCGGGTCAGAATGGGGACCTTCGAGGGGCACGCAGGCCGGGACCCGGCGGGTCGATTACTTCCCGATCAGGGCCTCGGTTCCAGTCACGAAACCATCCTGATCGAGGTCCAGCTGTTGGAACTGCTGGGGCGTCCCGAGGAACTCGCGGGGGCTGATGTCGCCGTCGCCGTTGTAGTCCATGCCTGTGAACCAGGCCGGAGCCGAATCCCAGCCTTGAGCCCGAGGGGGCGGCTGAGCATAACGAGGCGTGACAAACGCGGCGTTGTCTTGATCGCCACGGAAGAACTCGAACTCGAGCAGAGCCGGAATTTCGTCGAACTCGATCGCCTGGGACTGATTGTGATCGATCGCCAACAGGTTGGTTGCCAACTGGCCGAGTTCCCGGGCCGACAATCGCTGGTCGCGGTTTTGGTCGACGGAACGAAACAGCGGATCTTCCCCATCGATCCCTTGCAGGCGAATGTGACAGCGGTCGAACCAGTTTTGTTGCTTCAAGGCGACTTCAATCTCTTCGACATACACCTTGTCGTCGTTGTCTTGATCGGCCGCCATGAAGGTGATCGGGGCCCCTTCGTCGGGAAGTTCGTCTGCTTCGAGGTAGCCGTCCCGGTTGCGATCGTAAAGCTCTAGCAGGCTGGCGGCTTGCTGTTCGAGTTGCTCGAGATCGACCCCGTCACGAACTTTGAAAACGAGCCAATCGTTGCCCAGGTGACAGGTAAGCTGCTCTTCGCTGGTCAGCGTTTCGCCGCCGATGCCTGGCTGCGGCTTGAAGGTCAGTCGAGGCCGAGCGTCACGTTCACCAAAACGAATCGTCAACACGTACTGAGCCGGCAGGTCGACCAGTTGCTGCAGTTCGTCGTTGCTGAGGTTGCCGTCTTGGTTGCGATCGATCTGATGCAGAAGGTTCTCTGGCGGAAACTGTTTCAGGTCGAGGCGTTGGCCATGCACGTAGTTTTGCTGCATGGCATACAGCAGATCATTCCACGGGGTATCGCTGCTGAGCGTGAACATGGCCTGACCGCCAAAGAAGCGGCGGCGATCGTTGCGGTTCATGTCGCTGGGCATCTGACCCATCGAGGTCATCAATTCCGGGACCGAAACGATTTCGTTGTCGTCGAGGTCACGCTGTTGGATCCGCTCGGCCGCCAGTTCGATCTCTTCGTGTTCCAGCGTGCCGTTGCCATTCTGGTCGATCAATTGCCGCAAGGTCGAATCGGTTCGACTCCGCTGAGCAGCGTACGAAGTCCGGCGAACCGAGAACGCCTCGGTCCGGGCACTGCTGCGGCTAACCAGACGCGGGACCTCGGAACGATCGACCCAGCCGTTGCGGTTGGTGTCGTAGCGGTTGATGTTCTGTTGGCGTTGTCGCGGGTCTTCGAACGAGAGGTTGCCGAACTGACCACGCCCCAGTTGCGGGTGGTCGGCCAGCTCATCCCAGGTGGCCCGGCCGTTCTGGTCGCTGTCGGCGAGTTTCAGAATGTGGTCGATCAGTTCTTCCAGGGCCTGATCGAACGGCTGGTTATCGATCCACAAGCAAACGTCGACGCGGATTGGTCCGCTGGAAACAAACACCAAAAGACGTTGCGGCTCGACGTAGGGCTCTAGCTCGAAAGGAAGTCCGGCGACTGGTATGGCGGCGTCCTCGATTGAAACTTCCGGCACCGCAGGAACTTCTTCCGGCGCCGGTTCGACTTCCGCCGGAGTGGCCACCGGCGTGACCGGTGGCGGTGTCGGCTCTCGACAGCCTGAGCCAACCAGCAGAACGATCGCCAATAGCAGTGGAAGGAAGGTGGTACGCATATCAGGCCAACAGCTTTTCGACCGGTTTGCCTTCGGAGATCTTGATCGGGCGAGCTTCCGGCGAGTAGTGCTCGATCGAAGGATCGACTCCCACGGCCTGGCATAAGGTCGCCAGCAGATCTTGCACCTCGGTCTTGCCGTCGGTGACTTCCATGCCCGCTTCATCGGTTTGCCCATAGGCCTGACCGCCGGCGATTCCACCTCCTGCCAACACGCAGGTCCACGCATCGGGGAAGTGATCGCGTCCGGCCGTGTTGTTGATGTTCGGTGTTCGCCCGAACTCGCCCATCCAGCAGATGGTGGTGCTTTCCAGCAAATCACGCTCGGCCAGTTCCCGCATGAGCGTGCTCCAGCCTTGATCGAGTTCTTTGGAAAGGCGTTCGACCGCAGGGAAGTTTCCTTGATGCGTATCCCAGCCAAGCCCATTTCCGCCGAGGGTGACTTCGACGAATGGGACGCCCCGTTCCACCAGGCGTCGCGCGATGAGACAGCCTTGGCCGAACGTGCCTTTGCCGTACGCTTCGCGGGTTGCCAATGCTTCCTGCGACAGATCGAACGCCGAGGCTGCTTCGGGATGCATCATCTTCACGGCCGATTGAAAGATGGTTGCTTGCGCTTCGGCGGCTCCGGAAGGATGGCTGGAAAGAAACTGATTCTGCTGCGCTTCCCACATTGCCAGCCGGGCGTCTTGCCGCTTCTGATCGACCCCGGCAGGAAGCGCAAGGAAGTCGACACCGAGGTTCGCCGGGGCGTCGGTGTCTTCAGCGTTGGCGGCTGCTCGCACGCCGACCGTGGCGGCAGCGTAGCGTGGACCCAGGAAGCCAGGGCCAAGGGCTGACCCATTCAAAACACCGCTCGGATTGACGGCGACGTAGTTGGGCAGTGTCGAGAAGTCTGGCCGCATCACCTTTGCCAGTGAAGCACCGATCGAAGGATAGTTCAGCGGACCGCCAGGACGTTGGCCGGTATGCATTAAGTAAGTACCTCGCTGGTGGTCACCTTCACGGGTACTCATGCCACGCACCACCGCCAGGCGATCGGCCTGCTTGGCGAGACCGGCGAAGTGTTCGCTGAACCGCAGGCCTGGGACGCTGGTCGCGACCTCTTTGAACTCGCCACCGTTGGCGTGCCCCGGCTTCATGTCGAAGGTATCGGTCTGCGTCGGTCCGCCTGACATCCATAGCAAGATACAGCTTCGCTTGCGATCGGGATTCGGGGCCGCGGCCGCTGCCAGTCGAGGCAGCCAGGCACAGCTTGCCGCGCCGACAAGTCCAGCCGAGGTTTGCAGGAAACGACGTCGCGATTGATCGAAGGCGTTCATCGAAAGACCTCGGGTTAGTGATTCAGCATGAACTCGGCACTGTTGGCCAAAACCCACAGCACGTCGCCGAGCGCCGCCGATTGCTGGTCTGGCTCGGCTTCCGCGAGAAACTGCTTATATCGGTCCAGCTCTTGCTGGTTGGGCGTTCGGCTGTAGGCTGCCAGAAACAGCACATTCAATCGCTGCTCGTCGGAAAGAAACGGGGCACTCATCGCTTTCAACAGACCGCTCGTTTCGACATTGGTCGCCGTCGAAACGGGAGGACCATTCATGACGGCGAGTGCCTGGGGCATGCCGGTATCGAACTCGGTACGGTCTTTGCCAGCGGTTCGCATCCGGGCAACAAACTGCGAACGCTGAGGATCGTTCTCGACCATGGCGTTGGGGGGCTGAAGTAGCCCAACTTTCAGCAACGCGTCAAAGAGCTGCTCTGGCGTTAGCGATTTGACCGCCATCCGGGCGAACAGATCGTCAGGGGCCTGAGAATCCGAAACGGCCTCGCTGCTGCGAGCATACGTTTCCGTCAGGGCAATCGTCTGCAGCAGCTGCCGGAGGTCGAAGCCAGAGCGAATAAAGTAAGTCGTCAGTTCGTCGAGCAGCTCCGGATGGCTCGGCTTATTTTGCGGCGACATGTCGTCCGCCGGATGAACGAACCCGCGACCCATCATGTGCGACCAGGCCCAGTTAACCGCCCGGCGTGGCATGAAAGGATTATCGCGCGAGACCATCCAGATCGCCAATTGCTGACGACGTGTTCCCCCCAGCGATGCATAGCTGACGGTCGTGCCAGGGAAAGCAGGCGGAACGACTTCGTCCGACTCCGGCAGGGTGACTTCGCCGCGATTACGATCGACGATATCAAACCTTGCCAGGCCAATGTTGTTGTCGCCAGGGCGTTCGAGCTGAGCGAAGAACGCGGCCATGCCCCAGAAGTCTTGCTGCCTCCAGCGATCGAAGGGATGGTCGTGGCATTGGGCACATTCGAGCCGCAGGCCTAGGAAGATCCGCGAGGTCTCGGCCGCGAGTAGTTCTGGCTTCAATTCCTGGGCGGCATAAAAGTAGCCCGGCCCATCGTTACCTTGCGTGGCGGTCAAGAACTCTTCGACCAGGCGATCGTACCGAACGTTCTGAGCGAACTTACCGCGTAGCCACGTTTGCAGACCTGCTTCGTTTTGCAGCGAGAGCGGGTCATCGGTCGGCTCCAGGATCAACGACCGCCAGGTAGTCGCCATGTGGGTGGGATGGGCAGGGGAGTGAACCAGCGACTCGACCAGCTTCTGTCGTTTATCGGGTGCGGTGTCTTGAAGATAAGCTCGCGTTTGAGCGACTGTTGGAATGCTGCCGACCAGGTCAAGCGAGACTCGCCGCAGAAATTCGCCATCGGAAGCGAGCGGGGCAGGCTGGATGTTTTCGGACTCGAGCCGCGCTTGAACCAACGCGTCGATCCGGTTGGCCATCGCTTGCATCTCGGCCTGGCGATCTTCGTCGGACGTTTCTGCGTGCAGCGGCGCAGGCAAAAGCCAACTTGTAAGAACGAGCCAGCATGACAGCGCATGACGCATGCGAAGCATGATTTCGCCTTTGACCAGAGGAGCTAAACGATAAGACGACAGGCTGGGGATCGAACCACCCGGCCTGACGTCATCTTAGCAATTGTTGCCGGGGCATGATAGAAAAATGCCGCCAGCGAAACGGGGCTTTTTACCAGCTGTCAGCCAGGCCCGGGGGCCTACGGCAAAAACCGTGCACCCGGAAACGCTTGCCGAGGGTTACTTCTTTCCGCGAGCCAGTTGTTCCGCCGCCAAGGCACGGCGACCGCGAACGGCGTCGACTTCCTGCGACTGACCCCAGTAGTACAGCATCACACCCAGCACCAGGCCAACCAGGCTGGAAGAGAGCACCGCGAAAGGGCTTTGGGTAAATGTCGAGTTCTGGGCGGCTGCCTGGGTGGTAAGCACCAGGCCGATCAAGCTGATCGCGAAGCTCAGCACGTCTGAGAGAATCTCGCGAACGCTAAATCCCATGTGGGCCACGACTACCAGCTTGCCAATCACCAGTTGCATCGCGAAACCGATTACACCAGCCAGCATCACGGCGAAGGCGATCCAGTGGAAGGCGGGAAACTCGAGCGCTTCGGCCACCTGATAGATCGGCGTCAAAATGCCGGCGGTCGTTTCTTGCGCCGCTTCGTTTTGATCGACCTGGCTGGCGATGTCTTCCAGTTGTTGCGACATGTGACCAGGCGTTGCGGCTGCTTCGCCGGTATCTGCTTTCGGTTGACCAGCTTCCGGTGTCGCGGCTTCTTCGACGGCCGCATTCTCTACCGGAGAAGCGTCCTGCGATTCTGATTCTTGTGCCAATACTGGCATCGCGACCAGCAGTGTCGCCAGGGTGACCCATCCGAGCGATGCCATAATTCGAGACATGATTTCCACCTCCATCTTGGGAAACGAACAGAAAACAACCGATGTCCAGTGCGACTCGGCAGTTACCAGTGAGCAAAGAACGACGCTCATTTCGTGAGGGAAGCGAAAAAATGGCTTACCCCGCGAAAATGTGGCGAATGTTCTGACTCATGTAGGTATTCGCCTTTCTCGGTAGTTTATTGGCCAAATCTGGGGGAATCGTAACGAGTGCTTTGTGGGCAGATGGTTGCCGCAGTGAAGGCAACTCTTGGCAAAAGCTGCCCTAATGTATTGCCTTGGCACTTGGGGCTTGGTTTTGTAGAACGTGCGACCCGCCTCGCCAGAATCTACTTTCTTAATCCCACCTAACGATGGAGACCTCTGCCGATGAGTTCACCCGATGCCACGCGTCGATCATTCTTGAAGACCACCGCTGCCGGTATGGCGGCGACAACCCTCGTGATGCAAAGCCAGAAGTCGCAAGCCGCCGACGCCAACTCGAAACTCCGAATCGGTTTCGTTGGCGTGGGGGGGCGTGGTTTCGGTGCCCATGTGAAAAGCCTTTCGGCCATTGCCAAAGAGGGAGCCAACATCGAGCTGGTTGCCGTCTGCGATGTGTACGAAGCGAATCGCAACCGCGCCGCGGATTACATCGAAAAAGAAAACGGCGGCAAGGTTGCCCGCTACGTCGACTTCCGCGAGATGTACGCGAAGGAAAACCTCGATGCCGTCAGCATCGGTACGCCGGACCATTGGCACGCCATTCAAGCCATGGAAGCGATGAAGGGTGGCATGCATGTCTACTGCGAAAAGCCGATGGTCAAACAGGTGGAAGACGCCATCGAACTGGTCAAGGTCTGGAAAGATACCGGCATGGTCATGCAGGTCGGTGTCCAGGGAACCAGCTTGCCGGTTTGGGATGCGGCCCGTCAAAAGATCGACGAAGGACTGCTCGGCAAAGTGCTGATGTATCAGACCGAATACTTCCGCAACTCCGACATCGGCCAGTGGCGTTACTACAAGCTATCGAAAGATATGTCGCCTAAGACGATCGACTGGAAGCGATTCCTCGGCGTCGAAGAAGGCCTGGCGGAAGACCAACCGTTCGACCGCGCTGTGTTCGCCCAGTGGCGTCGTTTCTGGGAATTTGGTAGCGGCATGTTCACTGATCTGTTCGTGCATCGTACGACCCAGATGATGAAGGCGACCGGCCTCCGTTATCCGGCCCGCATCACCGGTAGCGGCGGGTTGTATCTGGAATACGATGGCCGCGAAGTACCAGACGTGGCGACCGTGGTGGCGGAGTTTAACGAAGGTTGCCAAGGCCTGGTGACGGCAACGATGGGTGCGTCGGAAACGCCGATCAAGCAGCTCATCCGTGGTCATAACGGTTCGATTGTTTTCGATAATCCAAGTGCCTCGGAATTCACCTTCGTGCCAGAACGACCTCAGGTCACGCACATCAGTCCGACCGAACTGCCGTACGAAAAGCAGATCATCAAGACCGAGAAGGAAGCACCGAAGGATCAAACCAAGGCGCACTTCGAGAACTGGATCGCGGCGATCGAAAACAACACGCCTGATTCGTGTAACAATCCGCCCGATCTGGGTGCGGCGGCGATCGTGCTGGTGAACCTGGGTGCGCGTAGCTACCGCGAAGGGAAGATCTATCACTTCGACGACGAAACGATGACCATCAGCGAAGCAGACGGATCGTGGTCGAAGAAGTGGGAAAAGGTCTCCAAAGAACGTGGCTCGGCCCAGCATGTCCCTGGCTGGAAGGCAGGCGACAAAGGCTCGACCATTCAAGATCCAGACCACCAGAAGCTGGAAGGTCCGTGGATCAACGGCAAAGATCCGGCTGCTTAAATCGGTAGTCGACTGAAATCGGTAGAAGGGAAGGCAATCGCTGGAAGCAGGATGCCTTCCCTTTTTTTGTTTCTTGATGGAATCAAAACGTTTGCGATGCCATTTCCCCTCTTGGATAATGTCCCTGGCAAATCTATCACGCAAGGAGAGTGGCATGGCGAAGTGTTTTGGTTGCATGGGGATGATTCTCGTTTGGGGGCTGGCAGGCGGCGTGGCCTTGGCCGATGAAGTTGCTGATGCGCTGGCCGAGCTGACGCCACCACTTCCCATCGAGTCGATCAGCGCCACCATCGATCTGCAGCGTCTGACCTGTGTCGAACCGTGTCCCACGCTCGAGAAAATGATCCAAGCGGTTGACCAGCATGCACCTTTCGAGTCTCCCCAGCAGATCGAAACCCTATTCACATCGTTGATTCCACCCAAGGCGGAAATTGAAGCTCCGGTCTTCTTTCTCAATCAACGCAACATGATCGTTTTGTCCGATCGAACCGCGACAAGCAACAGCCACATTGGATTAACTGGCGACATGAAAACGATCGTGCAGAACCGGCAGCACACGATCGATCACAACAAGTTTTTTGTGGACGACCAGACCCACGAAACGATTCTCGTTTATCGCAACCGCACCAGCTACATGCTGGAAGGACTCAATAACTTGCTCCCTCAAGTGGAAAGCTTCAAGACGCATGCTCAGCGATGGAAAGCCGGGCTTCAGCTGCAAAAAGATAAGGACAAAGGGGAACGCACTTTGTCGATTCGTCCTGAGGATGGATATCCGAAATTGCAAAGCATCACGCTCGATACGCAAGGAAACATTCTGCGGCAGGTGATCGATTCTGGCAGTTCCATCAATCAGGTTTTCTGGGCCGGGTATCACAAGGTGGGGCTGTATGAGTTGCCCACGATCCAGTTGCGAATGTGCCTGTTTCGCAATAACAGTGACGGATCGTTCAACCACGGACGCCTGGAACTGATTCGTCTGAAAGAAGCCGAGGCGAAGCACATCTCCCTGAAAGAGAAAGACTTTGCGGTGTCGGCCTCGAAAGGAGCCCTGATCCAGCTTTTCGAACCAGGCCAACAGGAAAAACGAATCGTCCTTCCGCTAGATGTGCCTGACTTGATGAGCAAGATTGACTCGCTGGAAACGTTACAAGCCTCCAGCGATTAACCCTAGTCCCAGCTTTCAAGTTGTTCCCGGAATTCCAGTTACTTGCTTTCCAGTTCCGAGATCTCGTAGGCTAGTTCGGTGAAACGGGGTATGAATCTTCCGACCCTTCATTTTTCCTCTAGCGGATACTTGACTGGTTGATCTAGATGGAAAACCAAGAGCATTTCAGCGAGCAAGAGCTGGATGAGTACCATCTCTTGGTCTGTAAGGCGTTACGCTACAAGGGCCCTTCGAATGCCTTGAGTTCGGAGGTCGAATCTGAGTACCCCGCTATGCATGCGTTCCTAAGGGAAGTGCGAAATGATTCGCAACGGCCTACGTTTCTGATGGAGTCGGTTTGGGATGACGGTAGTCCGTTGCCAATCCTAAGCAATGAAGAGTTCTTGATCATACTTCCCGATTTGGTTGCAGGCGGTCTTCGAAACGCATCCGACTCGATCGTTTTAATGACTGTTGTAAACCGATTTGTCGAAATCTCCGAACGCAGCCACGATTGGTTAATCGTTCGAACGGGGCTTACGGATAGTTTCTTGGACCGACTGCGGAAAGGACTACTGCAGATGATAGACCATGCCTGGGACGGACGTCGCCTGAGCAAACGCGCGGATAGCGTGAATTCGGCCTTTGGCTAGGTCGGAGGCAGGGCTCTTTTCTCGGACTTGATGGAATAGAAACGTTTGCGATGCCGCCACTGTGGAAGTAAGTTACTCGTTCGACGATGGCCGGCCAGAGCGAACTCGCAAATTCGTAGTTACTGGCGCCGACTTTGGCAAATCATTTGCCCCATCGACATGGACACTTGCCGGCCTGGAAATGCCTCAGGGGACCCCTGTATCCGATCTACGATTAAAGCAGCGGCTGGGTGGCACTGCTAATCCAGTCATTTGTCAAGCTTCAGGGTGTGCCACTGCTGCCCTCAGCAGTGTGAACCTGCCAATCGGCCCATCAACTGTTTTCCTTCTGAACTCCGAAACCGTTCAACCAACTTGGATCCGGTAGTGTCAATCTCGGCCATTCTGGCCTTGTGGTTCTCTCTTCGTAGAACTTGGCACTGGACCATTTCCAATCGGTTGAATGTCGGCAAAGTCCTCGTTTGACAGGATTGTTATGAATGTACTCGATGCTGGCGGCAATGGCTTCGGGGCTGTACAGGTTTCGGTCGAAGCCGCCTCCCTCTTGCCAGAATCGGAAGGTCTGTTGGCCTGGGCGCTGTTGGATGGTTAACTTCGCTAGGAGTGGGGACTGGTGTTGGAGCAGTAGTTGCTTGATCTCTACCGACGACTGCCGTTTGGTCCAGGCCAGTAGCTTGCTGACGGTTGCCGAGGATTCGGTCGGGCCAACCAGCAAGTGAACATGCTCAGGCATGAACACGAATGCAAACAAGTGAAACCCAGCCAATTCGCTGCCGGAATCGAGTTTTGCCGCCACGATCCTTCGCCAGGGATCACTCGTCAGCAAAGGAAGCCGGCGATAGGTGGAAAAGGTCAACTCATGCAGGTGACCTGTCCCTTCGTAGTGCTTGACCTGTTTCCGATGGGCGGATGAACGTTTCATGAGTTCATCGTAACGAGTCGGAAGAGGGAAGAGAATGTTTTACTTGTGAATTGAGTCGATTGGCACTTCACACTGCTGAGGGCAGCAGTGGCACACGCAAGAGTGAACGGCTCAGCAGTGCCACCCCGCCCGATGAGCAGGTCAATGGGCGACGCAAAGGAAGAAAGAGTCCTGGCCCCTTAATCTCTTACATGCTATGACATCTTAGAGTTCTTGTAGCCGCATCCTGGAACCTGCTATATGTTGCACGTACGAGCCCCGATTAAGTCTAGAAGCTGTTTCAAAACCCTGACGTTATAAGCTTGCGCCAGGCAACGATTTGCGTTACACCTACCATCGAAAGGAGTCCTTCGATACATCCTGCGTTTCTCCTTCAATGTCGGTCAGCGTCATTACGGCGGTGCCGAAAACGTGAAGTCCGACCATTGCCGACGCTGCGGACATCTTCCAGATCGATGCCGGAGGCATGCCCTTGGTAGGCAATATTCGCCAGCAGAAATCGATCGCAGAGGACCGTCTTGCACTGCTCGTCGGTGAGCAGAACCTCACGCTTTCCAGCCATCGAAGGACTC
>NZ_JBFEFG010000282.1 GCF_040718835.1 Bremerella sp. JC817
GCTGCTCTGCTTTCCCTAACGCCGCCAACGGATTGGTCTGCGGCGAGTCCTGATCTTGGATCTGGGACCACTCCGGGCATACCAAGGCGATGTCGTCGCACCACAAAACACGCTGATTGAAGAATCGCATATCCCTGCTACGCCCCTTTGCTGGCGATAATGCAATCCCTACCCTAGCCCTCCCCCGAGCAACCGCCGATCGCGAATGGCTGCTGCTCGTTTCGCCTGAAAGCGAGTCCCTCATGTCTGAAGCGGCAGCGGAACCCCAAAGCCAAATCTC
>NZ_JBFEFG010000283.1 GCF_040718835.1 Bremerella sp. JC817
AGCGTTACGAGGCTCGCCCCGGGAGGTCCGTTTTTGCGCACAAAGCCTCAGGCGCCGAACTTCTGCAAGCGGTTCGCGTGGGCCATCGCCAGCGGCATGATGTGCTTGGCGAGGATCTGGCCGAGGCCCCCTCGGATGCACGGCCGCTCGCCGAAGCTCGTCACCTCGTCCGGCCGGACGGTCGCCGGGGCCCAGATCAGGAGCGGGACCGGGTGGAAGCTGTGCGACTTCATCCGGCTCGGCGTCGAGTGGTCGCCCGAGACGACCACCACGTCCGGGTTCAGGGCCATCAGGGCCGGCAATTCCTGGTCGAGCGCCTCGATCACCTTGACCTTCTCGGCGAAGTTGCCGTCCTCGCCGGTACTGTCGGTGTACTTGTAGTGGATGAAGAAGAAGTC
>NZ_JBFEFG010000284.1 GCF_040718835.1 Bremerella sp. JC817
CGGCGACCCGTCGCTCGGCAGGATGAACCACTGCGCCGCCCCGGCCACCAGGTCGCTGTCCGATCGGAAGGTGGCGATGTCGGCGATCCCGTCGCCCGTGTAGTCGGCCGGCACCGGCGCGTCCATCCCCCCGCCGCCGCCGAACAGGACGCTGTAGGCCGGCGACCCGTCGCTCGGCAGGATGAACCACTGCGCCGCCCCGGCCACCAGGTCGCTGTCCGATCGGAAGGTGGCGATGTCGGCGATCCCGTCGCCCGTGTAGTCGGCCGGCACCGGCGCGTCCATCCCCCCGCCGCCGCC